>NZ_BHGL01000013.1 GCF_003864975.1 Sulfuriferula thiophila | reverse complement strand
ACTGAGTCCAATGGCGTTCGAACAGTTACAAACCGGAAGTTGAGAAATGTCTACGAAAACGGGTGAAGTCCAGAATCCTATCTAAGCAACATGGAATCCAAAATAAAAAGGCGCATTCTCATGCGCCTTTTTCTCTACCTAACCCTCAATCCCAACTCAACGCCCCACCCGTCTGATACTCAGTCACCCGAGTTTCAAAGAAGTTTTTCTCCTTCTTCAAATCGATCATCTCCGACATCCACGGGAACGGATTGGTCGCATTGGCAAACAACTCATCCAGACCGATCTGCTGGCAGCGACGGTTAGCAATAAAGCGCAGGTATTCCTTGAACATGCTGGCATTCAAACCCAGCACACCGCGCGGCATGGTGTCTTCCGCATAGCGGTATTCCAGCTCAACACCTTTGAGCATCAAGGCCTTGATCTCGTCACGGAACTCGCTGGTCCACAGGTGCGGATTTTCCAGCTTGATGGTGTTGATCAGGTCGATACCGAAATTGCAGTGCATGGATTCGTCGCGCAGGATGTACTGGTACTGCTCGGCGGCACCGGTCATCTTGTTCTGGCGGCCCAGCGCGAGGATCTGCGCGAAACCGACGTAGAAGAACAGACCTTCCATGATGCAGGCGAATACGATCAGGGATTTGAGCAGCTTCTGGTCGTTCTCTGGCGTGCCGGTTTTGAATTCCGGATTAGTCAGGGTTTCGATGAACGGGATCAGGAAGTCGTCTTTATCGCGGATGCTTTGCACTTCGTGATAGGCGTTGAATATCTCGGCTTCGTCCAGACCCAGGCTCTCAACAATGTATTGATAAGCGTGGGTGTGAATAGCTTCTTCAAATGCCTGACGCAGCAGGTACTGGCGGCACTCAGGTGCGGTGATGTGACGATAGGTACCAAGCACGATGTTGTTGGCGGCCAGGCTGTCGGCGGTAACGAAGAAGCCGAGGTTGCGCTTGACTACACGGCGCTCGTCTTCGGTCAGTGCGGTTGGATCTTTCCACTGCGCGATATCGCGGCTCATGTTGATCTCTTGCGGCATCCAGTGGTTGGCGCAACCGGACAGGTATTTATCCCATGCCCATTTGTATTTGAACGGAACTAATTGATTTACGTCGGCGGTGCCATTGATGATGCGTTTGTCTTCAGCGCGGACGCGGCTGGCTACGGCTGCTTCCAGATCAGCGGCAGGCAGATCGCCGCCGACCGGCATGGCCGTCTGTGATGCGGGGGTGGTAAAAGTGTCTTCAAAACTCAGCATAGGGTGCTCCTTAATCTTATTTATAGCACCGCCAGTGTTAACTGGCGGCCTTTTTATTTACTGGCAGGATTCGCAGGTCGGGTCGTCAATCGCGCAGAATTTGACTTCGGTTGCCGGTGCTGCTGCAACAGCTGCTGCGCTTGGCGCTGCGGGTGCGCCAGAGCTGACGGCGTTGAGCTCGCCACCTTTGCCGGTGGATTTCTCAGCGCTGGTCGCGCCTAAAGTGCGCAGGTAGTAGGTGGTTTTCAGGCCACGTAACCATGCCAGTTTGTAGGTTTCATCCAGTTTCTTACCGGATGCACCGGCCATGTAGATGTTCAGGCTTTGTGCCTGATCGATCCATTTCTGGCGGCGTGCGGCGCATTCCACGATCCACTGGGTATCCATTTCGAATGCAGTCGCATACAGCTGGCGCAGTTCGGCAGGGATACGGTCGATCTTCGCCAGTGAACCGTCGAAGTACTTGATATCTCCGACCATCACTTCGTCCCAAAGTTTCAGGGCCTTGAGGTCGCGCACCAGGTATTCGTTAGTCATGGTGAACTCACCTGACAGGTTGGATTTGACGTAGATGTTCTGGTACGCCGGCTCGATACAGGCAGACACGCCAACGATGTTGGAGATGGTCGCGGTTGGTGCGATCGCTACGCAGTTGGAGTTGCGCATGCCGTGCTGTTTGATCTGGTTGCGCAGTGCATCCCAGTCCAGTGTGCTGGAGTAATCGACTTCCAGATAGCCGCCGCGTTGCTGACCGAGCATCTTGAGCGAGTCTTGCGGCAGGATACCCTGGCTCCACAACGAACCTTCGAAGCTGGAGTAACGGCCGCGCTCGGCTGCGAGCTCGGTCGATGCCCAGTAGGCGTAGTAGCATACAGCTTCCATGGAGCGGTCAGCGAATTCAACCGCGGCATCCGATGCATACGGTACACGCATGGCGTGCAGG
Organism: Sulfuriferula thiophila; assembly: GCF_003864975.1. NCBI lineage: Bacteria > Pseudomonadati > Pseudomonadota > Betaproteobacteria > Nitrosomonadales > Sulfuricellaceae > Sulfuriferula > Sulfuriferula thiophila. The sequence continues at coordinate 37,504 of NZ_BHGL01000013.1, read as the reverse complement.
CAATCCTGGAAGCCCATAATGCCCAGACCAACCGGACGGTGCTTGAGGTTGGAGTTGCGTGCTTTGCCAACAGCGTAGAAGTTGACGTCAACCACGTTATCCAGCATGCGCATGGCGATCTTGATGGTGCGCTGCATTTTTTCCAGATTCAGCTTCTTGCCGCCCTTGCCGTCATCTTCAAGGTGAGCGACCAGGTTGACCGAGCCCAGGTTGCACACCGCAATCTCGGTATCGGAAGTATTGAGCGTGATCTCGGTGCACAGGTTGGAGCTGTGTACGACGCCAACGTGCTGCTGCGGGCTGCGGATGTTGCATGGGTCTTTGAAGGTGATCCAGGGATGACCCGTTTCAAACAGCATGCTCAACATCTTGCGCCACAACTGCGTCGCCGGGATGCGCTTGAAGAATTTGATTTCGCCACTGTCGGCTTTGGCTTCGTATGCGGTGTACGCGATTTCAAACGCCTGACCGTACAGATCATGCAGGTCAACTACATCAGATGGGCTGAACAGGGTCCAGTCGCCGTTTTCCATGACGCGCTTCATGAACAGGTCAGGAATCCAGTTGGCGGTATTCATGTCGTGGGTACGACGGCGATCATCACCGGTGTTCTTGCGCAACTCGAGGAATTCTTCGATGTCGAGGTGCCATGTTTCCAGATAGGCGCAGACTGCACCTTTGCGCTTGCCGCCCTGGTTCACTGCAACAGCGGTGTCATTAACGACTTTCAGGAATGGCACAACGCCTTGGGATTTGCCGTTGGTGCCTTTGATGCGGGCACCCAGTGCGCGCACCGGGGTCCAGTCGTTACCCAGACCGCCTGCGTATTTCTGCAGCATGGCGTTTTCTTTGATTGCCTGATAGATGCCATCCAGATCGTCAGACACGGTGGTCAGGTAGCAGGATGACAACTGGCTGTGACGGGTACCGGCATTGAACAGGGTCGGGGTGGAACTCATGAAGTCGAAGCTGGACAGCACGTTGTAGAACTCGATGGCACGCGCTTCGCGGTCGATTTCGTTCAGTGCCAGGCCCATGGCCACGCGCATGAAGAACGCTTGCGGCAACTCGATGCGGCTTTCTTCAATATGCAGGAAATAACGGTCATACAGAGTTTGCAAACCCAGATAACCAAAGTTGAAATCACGGCTGGCATTCAGCGCTGCGCCCAGCTTGACCAGATCAAACTGCGCCAGACGTGCGTCGAGCAATTCGGCGTTGATGCCTTTTTTGATGTAGGACGCGAAATAGTCAGGGTACAGACCGGCCATCTCAGCCTGGGTGGTGGTGCGGCCCAGCACTTCGTGACGGATGGTGTTGAGCAGCAGACGTGCAGTAACAAAGGAGTAGTCAGGATCTTGCTCGATGCCGGCACGCGCGGCCAGAATCAGCGCTTTTTCCACTTCAGCCATAGGCACGCCATCGTACAGGTCGCGCACTACGGCATGCAGGATGGTCTCAGGATTCACTTCGCTGCTCAGGCCTTCGCATGCGGTCAGCACTAACGCTTGCAATGCGGCCATATCCAGCGGCTTGCGCACGCCGTCTTCGAGCACGAAAATCGCGGATTCGGTGACGCTTTCTGCGCGATGCGCGGCACGTTCCTGATTGCGCTTTTCACGGTACAGCACGTAGGCACGCGCGACTTCATGTTCGCCGGAACGCATCAGCGCCAGTTCGACCTGATCCTGAATATCTTCAATATGGCAGGTGCCGCCATGTGGCTGGCGGCGCATCAATGCCTGTACTACGCCGTTGGTGAGTTGGTCGACCATCTCGCGAATGCGCGCTGACGCCGCTGCCTGACCGCCATGCACTGCAATAAACGCTTTGGTCATTGCAATTGCGATCTTGGACGGTTCAAAGCCTACCACCGTGCCGTTACGTCGGATGATTTTGTAATCATTCAACACAGTCTGGCTATTTGGTTCTGCCAAAGCATCATAGTGCGGTGGCACATGGCTCTCGGTGGTAGTGGCGGTTACAGTCTGCATTGTGATGATCTCCTAAATCCTTTGTTTATATGGGGGCAACCAGTTTTATGCACAAGATATACACAGCTTGCCTACCAAGTTATGCACAACATCTAGTGATTTACCAACTAGCCACCCACTAATTGTAGTAATACCACTACACAATCGCAAGTGATATTTGCATATTATTTTGGGCTGATTTTGAAATGCTTAGAAATCAATCCAATAGCACTGTATTTACGAAAATACCTTAGGTTTCGTTATAATGTCCGTGTTAAAAAAAGGAATTCATGATGTCAGCCAAAGCCACTGCGATTTTATTGATTAGCTGCCCCGACCAGAAAGGCCTGGTGGCGGCAATTGCTGATTTTCTCTATCAGCATAATGCCAACATTTTGCACGCTGACCAGCACCAGGATGCCGAACTCGGACTGTTCCTGATGCGGGTGGAATGGGATTTGACCGGGTTTGATGTAGACCTGACGGAATTCGATACTGCTTTTAAGCCGATTGCCGAGCGTTTCCAGATGCATTGGCGGCTGGCGCATTCGGGGCATCGCCCACGCATGGCGATTTTTGTGTCGCGCTATGATCACTGCCTGGCGGATCTGCTCTACCGCTATCAGGCCGGTGAGCTTAATTGCGATATCCCCATCATTATCAGCAACCACGTCGATACCAAATGGCTGGCTGAGGCCTATGGTATCCCCTTCCAGCACATTGCCATCCACAAGGACGGCAAGGAAGAAGCCGAAGCGACACAACTGGCTATATTACGCCATCACCATATCGACTTTATCGTGCTGGCGCGCTACATGCAGGTGTTATCGGCTGACTTTATCCGCCACTACCCGAACCGCATCATCAATATCCACCACTCGTTTCTACCTGCATTCCATGGTGCCAAGCCTTATCACCGGGCTTATGAACGTGGCGTCAAGCTGATAGGCGCTACCAGCCATTACGTTACCGAAGTGCTGGATGACGGCCCCATCATCGAGCAGGATGTTGCGCGCATTTCACACCGCGACGATCTGGATGACCTGATCCGACGCGGCGCCGATCTGGAAAAGATCGTACTCTCGCGTGCAGTGCGCTGGCATATAGAAAATCGCGTGCTGTTATACGCAAATAAGACGGTGGTATTTGATTAAGCCTGAACAGTGAGCGCTCGGATCATCATGGCGCTGCAGTGTGAGTGAAAAGCGGGTGTTGCCGGGCAAGACCTGTCTGCTAACGCAACACAGGTTTACACGCTGATATTGATAACGCCGCCAACGGCTGAGCCTTGGATGGGACGGTTGTCAAACCCGACCTGATTTTTGATCAGCGTCTGCATATCCGGCACCTGATTGGCATTTGCCGGTTGCGTTTGCTGGGCACGCGATTTGATCGCGCTGATCTGATCCGATATGGCCTGTATCTTTGCCTTGCCTTCCGTCGTATTGGCAGTCGGGCAATTCACACAGTCGGATAATTGCTGCTGCAACTGACTGAGTTTTGGGTCAGGGCCAGTTGTTGGCACAACTGAACTCGAGGCTCCGATAGCCGATAACATTTCGCGCTCTTCCCTGTCTACAATCAGGCAGTGGTATTGATCACACTACCAACCGTAGCACCTGGCGTTGGCTGATTCGTGGACTGGCTATTGTTCGACTGCTGAGTTTGCTGAGTCTGTTGTGCAGCTTGAGCCAACAACAACGCTTCCTGCGCCTTGCTGGCATCCTGGCGCTTCACTTGCGCAGTCTGATCATAAGCCTTGAGCGACTGGGCGCTACTGACTTGACTGGATACGTTTCCACTAACTTGCATGTTTATTCTCCTTGAATTGGCGTTGCAGCATGGCCAGAAGTTGCGCCGACGCAACTACCCGCATAACTGTTTATCGACACAAAATTCAACTTCTTGAGTGTTTTTTTGAATAAATATGCAATTTATTTTTGTCTGCTACTAATCAACTCACGCCACCGCGCTAAAATCCTCAAGCAATTCTGCCTGTACCGCTGCCGGCAAAGGGCTGATACTGGCCTGGTAGTGAGGGTGATCAACCCCGACGCTCAGCGCGGCACCTGCTTTGGCCGCAGCTATCATCGTCACGGTAAATTCGAAGCGCAGGAAATGCACAGCAGCCGTCTTTTCTGCATTTTCACGGGAGATATCTTCGTCAGCAATGGCAAACACCGGGTCGTAACCTGCCACCCGCACCCAGACACGGTCTTCGATGCCTTTTAACAAAGACAGCATTTTTTTCCGCTCGGTTTCGTCCGGATACTCGATCTGCATGGTGGCTTTGAGGTTGCTGCCGTCCGGCACCAGCGGCGCAAAGCTGGCGAATTCGTGCTGAATGCCTTCTTCTTCGAAGATTTTCTCGACACGCAGCATTTCCTGTATCTGATAGCGAATCAGCAACTCGTTTTCAAAAATCAGCACAACGTGCTCATTCAAAAAAATCCGCCGCAGTTTTTTACACGCCATCACCTGCTCACGCATGTCAGGTCGCGCCTTGGCATAGGCTTCCAGTGTTAGTAACGAGGCTCTGGTTAATGTCATGATTACTCCAATCCGTAAGCGATACGCAACAAGGTGAGCGGATGCTGTTTTTGCGCGTGGCCGGCGCTGCCATCCTCAGTCATGCCTTGCAGGATATGGCGTCCGGCGATAGCGCAATCCGAACTGATATAGTCCGGCGCGTCCTTGGCCATCGCCTTGAACACCGGCTTGCCGATCTTCATCGACAGCGCGTAATACTCTTTCTTTACCCCCCAGGTGCCATCATGGCCGGAACAGCGTTCTACTGTATTCACCGTCGCCCCGGTCAGCTTGAGCATCTCTTCAGTTTTGCGGCCAACATTCTGCACCCGCGAATGGCAGGGGATGTGATACGACACTTTGCCTAACTGCTGCTTGAAATCGGTTTTCAGCAAGCCATCCTTGTGACGCAGCACGAAGTATTCGAACGGGTCGAACATCGCGTCGGCAACCACTTTGGCATCCGCATCTTCAGGGAACAGCAATGGCAACTCAAGCTTGAACATCAGCGTACAGGACGGCACCGGGGTAAGGATGGCATACCCCGCCCGGGCAATCTCGGCCAATGCGGGAATATTTACTTGCTTGAGTTTCTCCACACTGTCCAGATCGCCCAACTCCAGTTTGGGCATGCCGCAACAGGCTTCTTTTTCCACCAACGTCCACGGAATATCGTTGTGTTCCAGCAGTTTCACCAGATCATGGCCGATACCCGGCTCGTTGTAATTCACATAGCAGGTGGAATAAATTGCCACTTTGCCTGGGGTACGCTCACCATTAGTCACCAGATGCGCAGCAGACTCACCCGCCGTTTTGCGGAAATGGGCGCTATCGTATTCAGGCAGCCAGCGCTCTTTTTTCACGCCGAGCACAGCTTCCATGACGCCACGCGCAGCGCTATTTTTATTAGTGGCGTTCACTACCTGCACCACTACGGGAATGCTGGCCAGCTTGCCGACCATATCGGTCGAGGTTAGCAGGCGGTCGCGGAAGCTGGCCTCGCCTGCTTTGAATTTGATGGCCTTGGCACGCAGCATGGTATGCGGAAAATCAAGGTTCCATGGATGCGGTGGCACATAGGGGCATTTGGTCATATAGCAGACGTCGCACAGATAGCACTGGTCGACCACACTGCCATATTTTTCTTTAGGGATGCCAGCAACTTCAGCGTCACCGGCTTCATCAATCAGATCAAACAAGGTCGGGAATGCATTGCACAGCGAAACACAGCGGCGACAGCCATGGCAGATGTCGAAGACGCGCTCCAGCTCCTGTTCGCAGGCTGCTTCATCATAGAATTGCGGGTTTTTCCAGTCTATCGAGTGCCGGGTTGGCGCTTCCAGATTACCTTCACGCATGATGTTTTCTCTCGGTATATGAATAGCTGACCAGGCGACGGCAAGCCGCCGCCCGCTTACATCATTAACGTCTACGCTCAGGCGTTCAGCGTATCCAGTGTTTTCTGGAACTTGTTGGCATGGGAACGTTCAGCCTTGGCCAGCGTTTCAAACCAGTCGGCAATTTCATCAAAGCCTTCTTCACGCGCGGTTTTGGCCATGCCCGGATACATGTCGGTGTATTCGTGCGTTTCACCGGCCACGGCGGTTTTCAGGTTGGCATCGGTAGCACCGAACGGCAGACCGGTCGCCGGGTCACCGCAGGTTTCCAGATATTCCAGATGACCGTGCGCGTGGCCGGTTTCACCTTCTGCCGTGTTACGGAACACCGCAGCCACATCAGCATAACCTTCAATATCGGCCTTGTTTGCAAAATACAGATAACGGCGATTGGCTTGTGATTCGCCGGCGAATGCGGCTTTCAGACTCTCTTCAGTTTGTGAACCTTTGAGTTGCATGACAATTCTCCTCTGCAGTGGATAGGGTTTACATAACAGGCATGCTTCCGCCGGGATTGCCGGCATGGACTAACACCCTGTTTTACTTTAGTTCGCAAAGGCCGCATCTACCAATTGATTTTTTTCATAGGCTTGATAGCTTTTAGCTATAAAAATCAACATTGGAATCGCAGCAATCACCCTGATTGTCCGACACACCGGGGATGTAAGGCAGATTGATTTTTCGATTAAGGTCGAAGCTGCAGCCATGTTGGTAACTATAACTATCAACACCATCTTCAATAACTTGGTTTTAAACGATTTAATGCCTTACCCTTCATTTGTTGCCATCCAGAGACAACATAAATTCATTATTTTTCAATAGGTTATGGTTTTCAAGCTGATGTTATGTAGTCGCACAGCGACAACTTAACTTGCCAAGCTTCGCCACAAACGAAATAACACATTGTTTTATATATAAAATATTTTTGGCATGAAAAGTGCAAGAACTGCTGTGCCAGCGATTTTTCTGCACTTCAAGATCGACAAAACCAACCAGATTCAAACATGTCGCTAGCAATCAATTTCACAGGTCTTCATCCAGATATCGGCGGATGAGCTTATGAAGTTTTTGGAACAAAAATTGCATACAGAGAACTGACAAATGACTGATGACTGACATCCGTCATTGAAATTGCAACGATTCGATGCCGCCAAAGTTGTAACAAAGCGTGCATCTTTACATAACGGAAAAAAGCGGTATCTGAAACATGGAGCTACATCCTGCCACACAATTAAAAACTGATTTCCCATATCAGGCGCTCTACGAACGCTATTTAGATCGCCTGCCGCTCACGCCACAACGCCGCGATGCACTGTTAGCCCAGCTGGCTGCTCAGAAGGCAACCAGCTCAAGTGAGGCGATGACCGCACTGCACAGGACAATCGCCGAACCGCAACAGCAGATCGAATCGGATAATCCCGCTGCTGCCTCAATCGACTCTCGGCTTATGCTTGGCGCGACACCCAATGAAACTCAGGTTGAGCGCCCTAAACCTGATCATGCACGCTTTACCATACGACCAGCCATAAAGCGCACCACAATGGCGCCATTGAATTGGCCACCCAGACTTAGTCTCAAGCTGTTCAAATCCAAATGCAAGCGGGTAAAACACGATAGCTATTCAGCCATAGAATCAGCCGAAGATGACACCCTTGCCACCTGGCAACTGGCTGGCATACGACGCCGTCTGATCTTGCTGGTGATGAGCATTATCATTACTTATTTTTCCACCAGCGCCATGGCAGAGGTCATGCCCTATCACGGCCAACGGCCGCTGGAAATCGCCATTCTGATATTGTTTGCCATATTGACAGCCTGGGTCTCGCTCGGATTCTGGACGGGTTTAATGGGCTTTATCGTACAACTCAAAGGTGGCGACCTGCATGTTGTTTCAGCACGCAAGGCTGTGGATACGCCTATCGGTGAGCAAACCCGCACAGCGGTTATCATGCCTATTTGCAACGAAAATGTCGGACGCGTATTCGCTGGATTACGCGCCACGTATGAATCACTGGCGCGCACAGGAGAATTGCAGCACTTTGATTTTTTTATTCTCAGTGACAGTAACAAGGCCGACCATCGCGTGGCTGAGGTCGCCGCCTGGCATGCCTTATGCAGCGCAGTGGACGGATTTGGCCGGGTGTTTTATCGCTGGCGACAACACCGGATCAAACGTAAAAGCGGCAACGTAGGGGATTTTTGCCGACGCTGGGGCAGCCAATACCGCTACATGATCGTGCTTGATGCCGATAGCATCATGAGCGGTGCAAGCATTACGGGATTGGTTCGTCTGATGGAAGCGAATCCCGGTGCCGGCATCATACAATCTGCACCCCAGGTAGCCGGACGCGATACGCTTTATGCTCGTATGCAGCAATTTGCAAACCGAGTATACGGGCCGATTTTCGTCGCCGGGCTGCATTACTGGCAGCTCGGCGAATCACATTACTGGGGGCACAACGCCATCCTGCGTATTGAACCGTTCATGCGCCATTGCGCACTAGGTCGGCTGTCGGGCAAAGGGCCCCTGTCCGGGGAAATCCTCTCGCATGATTTTGTCGAAGCAGCACTGATGCGCCGCGCGGGCTGGACCGTATGGATAGCTTACGATTTGCCCGGCAGCTATGAAGAAGTTCCGCCCAACCTGATCGATGAATTGAAACGTGATCGACGCTGGTGCCAGGGCAACTTGATGAACTTCAGGCTGTTTCTGGCTGACGGATTGCATCCTGCCCACCGCGCTGTATTTATGACGGGCGTGGCCGCCTACGTATCTGCTCCGTTATGGTTCCTGTTTTTGTTGCTGTCCACGACACAACTGGCTGCGCAGATACTTTTAGAACCTGCGTATTCCGCATTGCCGTTACAGTCAGCCCCGCTTTCACCGCTGTGGGATCCGCAACGCACCATGATGCTGTTTTGGGCAACGACTACGCTACTGTTTTTACCCAAAATACTCAGTGTGGTTTTAATCTGGATTCACGGTGCTGAAAATTTCGGAGGTGCGGGTCGGTTAGGTGTCAGCATGTTTATCGAAACGATTTTTTCCGTCCTTCTGGCTCCGATACGCATGTTATTTCACACTGGTTTTGTCCTGAGCACCTTGCTGGGACGCGGAATACAATGGAAATCTCCACTGCGCGAAAATAGCGAAACGGATTGGAGCGAAGCATTGCGCCGTCATGGCTGGCATACCCTATTGGGTCTGATCTGGGCTGGTGGGGTATACTGGTTGCAGCCGTCGTATCTCTTATGGTTGTTGCCGATAGTAGGCTCGTTGATTCTTTCCATCCCGATATCGGTATATTCCAGTCGGGTATCAGTTGGTATATGGTTGCGCAATTTGCATTTGCTGCTGATACCCGAGGAAATCCATCCGCCCGAAGAGTTGCGCTGTACCTACAAACTGGCAGCAAACACTAAGACGTCGCCTGATTTTATTGACGCCGTCGCCGACCCGCTAACCAATGCCTTGTTATGTGCGGCGGGTACACCCCGACTCGGTCAGACGCCTATCACGAAAAATCACCAAAAGTGGATAGATGATGCGGCAACAGGCGGAGCCGCCATCCTCTCCCCTAACCAGAAAATGCACTTGCTAAACGACACCATAGCGTTATCGCGCTTGCATTTTAAAGTCTGGACCGAATTTAACGTGCATCCAGACTGGCTACTGGCAGTCGGTCAACGTAGCCATGGGAAGGGAACAGCCTGTGCCAATTAAGCATCGTCGAGATTTTCTTAAAACACTTGCCCTCCTGGGCTTCGCAGCCACTCCGATGCTGAGTCGGAACGCTGTTGCGCGCAATCTTCCGCAATCGGACGACAAACAGCAAGCCTTTGATTATGCCTGGCTCAAGGGGCAAGCACGCACACTTGCATCCCAACCTTATCATCCTCCCAGCGAATTGCTGCCCAAGCGTATACAGCAGCTGGATTGGGATCAGTATCAGGCTATTCGTTATCGACAAGATCATGCGCTATGGGCAAAACAGAAATTGCGCTTTGAAGCGCGTTTTTTTCACATGGGCTTGTTTTTCAAAACGCCAGTACGAATGTATGAAGTGAACAACGGACTGGCTCATGAAATCACATACGACCCCAGTATGTTTGATTATGGAAAAAGCGGGTTGCAAGATGCACAATTGCCAGCCGACCTTGGTTTTGCCGGCTTTCAGCTGTTTTATCATACTGATTTCCAGCACGACATTACCGCCTTTCTTGGGGCCAGCTATTTCCGTGCAGTCGGTGAAGAAATGCAGTACGGTCTGTCTGCACGCGGACTGGCAGTCGATTGCGGCATGGAACGACCTGAAGAATTCCCGCGTTTCACCGCTTTCTGGTTTGAACGTCCCCAACCTGAATCTGATCAACTGACCGTATATGCACTACTGGACTCTACCAGTATCGCGGGTGCCTATCGTTTCGTTATCCAGCCTGCGGCACGGCAGATAATGGATGTCGATGCAGCGATATATCCACGTAAAACTATTGAGCGTCTGGGCATTGCTCCGCTCACCAGTATGTTTCTCTATGGCGAAAACGACAATCGCCTCCACAACGACTGGCGCCCGGAAATCCACGACTCTGACGGCCTGGCAATATGGCGCGGGAATGGAGAATGGATCTGGCGCCCACTCACAAACCCTGCAACCCTGCGTTTCAACGCCTATCTTGACGATAGCCCGCGTGGCTTTGGTTTGCTCCAGCGCGACCGCAAATTCAATCATTATCAGGACGATGGAGTATATTACGAGCGCCGCCCCAGTCTGTGGGTTGAACCGCGCTCAAACTGGGGCCCAGGCTCGATACAACTCGTCGAGATATCCACCCCGGACGAAACCGCCGATAACATCGTCGCATTCTGGAATCCCGCCACCCCGCCACAACCTGGACAAGAGCTGCTATTTGCCTACCGTCTGTACTGGGGTGACCAGCCACCAGTGACTTCGTCGCTGGCCAAGGTTATTGCTACCCGTACCGGCCTGGGCGGCATAATCGGCCAAAAACGCCAATATTTTTCCTGGCGTTTCGTCGTCGACTTTACCGGCGGCAACCTCGCCATGTTGAGCAAAGCCAGCAAAGTCGACGCGATCATTACCACGTCGCGGGGCACTGTCGAAATCACCTCCGTGCGCCCCCTGACGCCAGTGAACGGTATGCGCGCAATGTTTGATTTGCGCCCGGAGGATGACGCCACTACCCCGATTAACCTGCGGATGTATTTGAGCCTGGATGGCCAGGCATTGAGCGAGACTTGGCTATATCAGTGGACGCCACCACAAATCCACCCGGGTAGCTAAACACCGACTACACGACGTTGTGTCAAGTAAACGATATACAACACGCTGCCCGCGAATTCGTAAAGCTAACTGCACGAACCCGACTCGGAATAACACTTTTTTAACTGTAGTTCGCAAAAACCGCATCTACCAATTGATTTTTACATGAAATCCATAGCTATTGCCTATCTAAACACAGACCAGCCTGTGTGCGCTAATTTGGCCAGTTCCATGCATTTTCACCCTGCTCAGCTCAAATCACATCCCAATAAGGTGTATCGCCAAAAGACTCACATAGCAAATCAATAAACACCCTTACTTTTTGCGGTAAATGCCGCCGGCTTGGGTACACCGCCTGTATATTAACGGATGGATGTGTGTACTCGGGGAGCAGCACCTGCAGCGTTCCGGCCTGAATGTCTTGCCAGACATCCCAGACGGGACGCAATGCGATCCCTGCATCAGCATATATAGCAGCCCGCAATGCATCGCAGTTGTTCGTTTCAAAATTGCCCGCAACTTTGACACTGGCGCGCCTGCCTGCCGGATCGGTGAATTGCCAGTGATCCAGCGGGGCAGGATTGGCGAATAGCAGCACATTATGATGAACAAGATCATCCGGGGTTTCAGGATTGCCAAATTTGCTCAGATAGGACGGTGTGGCAACCACTTTTCGGCGATCTATGCCTAAGTGCCTTGTTACCAGATTGGAATCTTTCATGTCGCCTATACGGACAGCGACATCGTATCCCTCCTCAATAATGTCGACCCTACTATCGGATAAATGTAACGACAAACGCAACTCCGGATAGCGCCGGAGAAACTCGGGAACCAATGGCGCCACATGCAGGCGTCCGAATGCGGCAGGCACGGTTACGCGCAAAGTGCCTTTGGGCTCGCTATGCCCGCTCGTTATCAGCGTTTCTGCCTCATCAAGCTCGGCCAGTACCCGCACGCAATAATCGTGATAACGCAATCCGTCTTCAGTGATGCACAGCTTTCTGGTAGAACGGTTCAGCAGCCGCACCCCCAGCTGCTCTTCCAGACGCTGCAATCGTTTGCTGACAACGGCACTTGAAAAACCCAGCTCTCGTCCCGCAGCAGAAAGACTGCCTGCTTTAACAACCGCAACGAAAATCACCAGATCAGTAATATTTTCAACTAGCATATATTCAACAAAATGGAGAAAGTGAATCAATTATAGAAGCAATTATCAAATTTATGCGAATAGTAGATGATGGTGTTTCAGCCAATAAAGCGCTTGCAGCTTAGGCACAACTCAATTTGAAAGGCGCATATTTATGAACAGAACATCATTAGCGGTTGTGGACGAAACAGAAAATTCCGAGAGAGAACGATTTAATCAGTGGTTTCAGGAGGAGTTTGCAAAAGAAACCCAGGCGCGCGCTGAGACCAAAACCAGCAGCATGGCGCTGATTGCCACCAAGGGCACGCTGGATTGGGCCTACCCGCCCTTTATACTGGCCTCAACAGCTTCAGCGCTGGGCTGGGATGTGTCTATCTTTTTCAGCTTCTATGGCCTGGAGTTATTGAAGAAAGACTTGCAGCTTGGCGTATCCCCGCTAGGAAACCCGGCCATGCCGATGAAAATGCCCATAGGCCCTGACTGGTTCCGTAGCATAGACTGGAAAATCCCGAATGCCATCATGGGCAACGTACCGGGATTTGAGATGATGGCAAAATCCATGTTCAACAGCACTTTAAAACAGAAAGGTGTCGCCAGCATTGCCGAGCTGCGCTCAGCCTGTATTGAAGCCGATGTAAAATTGGTTGCGTGCCAGATGACGGTGGATTTATTCGGCTACGATAAAGCCGATTTTGTGCCGGAAGTGGCCGAATGGGTAGGTGCGGCAAGCTTCCTGCCCTCGGCAGCCAGGGCAGATGTTTGCTTATATATTTAAACATTACGCCTGATATCAATCCAACGTGGGCAACCAGAACGTTTGCCCACATAGAAACACCACTCTGAGGGTGGCTATTGCAGCCCGACAAATAGGCAGTTATGCTTATCCGGCAACACTTAACTGACTGGATTATTACCTCGGGGATGAATTTAATGATGAATAAAAAAATACTTGCTCTCACCTGCTGCGTAGCACTTGCCAGCCTGTCCGGCTGTGCACTCACCACAGAACAAATTGAACTGAACTACACCCAGCAAGCTGGCGTAGCCAAGATTGCCGGGGCAGACAAGGTTGCGGTGAATGTACAGGTAGCCGACCAGCGCACCGACAAGACCAAGGTCAGCAGCAAAAAGAATGGTTACGGCATGGAGATGGCGCCGATTACCGCAACTGAAGACGTAGCGGTTACCGTGCGCAAGGCCATAGAAAAAGAATTGCAGGCGCGCGGCTTTCAGCTAAGCTCGGACATGGCACTGGTTAAAATCTCAGCCGACCTGACCCGGTTTTATAACGATCATAAAACGGGCTTTTTCTCTGGCGATGCAGTCGCGGATCTGAATATGGCGGTGACGGTTAAATCTAAAGATGGTCAGCTACTCTATGCCAAACAGATTGTTGCGCAAGGGATTGAACCTAACACCCAACTCGCCACCGGCAATAATGCCCGGATTGCACTCAACCGTGCGCTGGAAAATGGCATGAAAATACTGTTTGATGATCAGGCATTCCTGACCGCGCTAGTGGCATCATCAGGCACCAAATAAGTTACCGACATGATTCAGCAGTGCCATATTAGCCCTGCTGAATCAGATACCACAGAGCAACCCGGACAAACTGCGCGTTGCGTACAGAATGATGAGTGTCGCCCAATTCACTTCAGGATAACCAAGATGATGCTCTCTTTACGCGCCCACTGACTAACTCACGATAATAACCATGACCCAGCAAGCATTCTTTCCCGCCACCGTCATGCCAGACCAGGACTGGTGGCACGCCTTATGGCCTGATCCGGATAGCGTCATTCAGGCCTTGCGCATCACCGCAGGCATGACAGTAGTCGATCTGGGTTGCGGCGACGGCTATTTCACCCAGGCTATTGCACGCCAGATTGATTCGGGACGGGTCATCGGCTTTGATCTGGACCCGGCAATGCTGACGCAGGCACAAGCCACGTGTGCTGACATGCCGAACTGCGACTGGCTACAGGGTGATGCGATGGCACTGAGCCAGTTGATTACACAGCCAGCCGACTATGTACTGATCGCCAACACCTTCCACGGCGTGCCGGACAAGCTGGCGCTGACACGCGAGATTGCCGCATCCCTGCAACCCGCTGGCCATTTCACTATTATCAACTGGCATCCGCTGCCGCGAGAAACGACACCAGTACTCGGTCAACCGCGCGGCCCGCGCACCGAGCTGCGCATGTCTGTCGCACAGACGCAACAAACTGTAGAGCCAGCGGGCTTTGTACTGGAAGCACTGGTCGAATTGCCGCCGTATCATTACGCTGCGATTTTCAGAAAAACAGCATAACGCTGCAATTTGGCCGCAATGCTTTGGAGATAGCCACCCTGCGGAGTACACTACCATGACGGTATCTAATCCCGATGCGAGCGCTATGCACGGGTAACCCAAAGGAAAACCGCTATGTGGCTGCGTACCGGATGTGACATTACCTTTGACGTAAGTATAGCGACGCCGTTTATCCTCATGTTGCGTCCCCGTAGCGGAACTCAGCAATGGGTGGCTCGTGAATCCTATACGTTCAAACCCAGTGTGCTGGCTGTTGAATACACGGACAATTACGGCAATCTTTGCCAACGCCTGGTCGCGCCACCGGGCGAATTTTCGATACGCACGTCAGCCGATATTCTCACCGCAGACACCATCAGCGTACAACCGGGTGCACCTTTCGAGGATGTGCAGAATTTACCTGATTCGGTACTTACCTATCTCTTGCCTTCACGCTATTGCGAATCAGACCGATTCATTGACCTTGGTCAGGAAATCGTGGCTGGACTCGCGCCAGGCTATGATCAAGTCGCGGCAATAACATCGTGGATACGCGAACATATCCGCTTCAACTCTGACGCCAATCAATATCAGTTATCTGCCGTAGAGGTCAATCAGCAGCGCGAAGGCGTATGCCGTGACCTGGCGCATCTGGGCATAGCACTATGCCGCGGCCTGTGTATTCCGGCTCGCATGGTTGTCGGTTATCTGCATGAGCTGGTGCCCATGGATTTTCATGCCTGGTTTGAAGCTTACGTAGGTGGTCGCTGGTATACCTTTGATGCTACCCAGCCCTATCCAAAAGGTGGCCGCGTTACCGTAGCCTATGGACGCGACGCCGCCGATGTGGCCATATTCAACCAGTTTGGCCCAGCCCTGCCTCCACGCGAAATGTCGGTTCGCGTCGAGATGCTGGCCACAGCACCGGATTAAAATAATGCAGAGATTACGTATTAAACATCTGACTGAATATCTTTTCCCAACCCATGTGACGCTAAACCCGCACAGGCTGTTGTTACGCCCACGCGAAGGGCATGACGTGCGCATCGAGACATCCAAACTGGAAATTTCGCCTGCCTATACGATTAAATGGCGTCGTGATGTATTTGATAACTCGCTGGCAATCGTAAATTTTCAGGCGCCTTCAAACAAACTGATCATCGCCAGTGAAGTTATTATCCAGCATTATGGCCAGGCACCTTTTGACTTCCTGCTCGAAGATTATGCTGTCAACTTCCCTTTCATTTATGCGGAAGGAGAGCAAGTTGTACTTGCCGCTTTTCAACAGCCAATTTTCATTAATGAACAACCGATTATTAATGCATGGCTGAAACAGCTAGGGCTCGGAGGGGATACCTTTGCCTTGCTGGTAAAGCTGAATCAGGCCATTAGCAACCAGTTTCGTTACCAAAGCCGAGAAGAAGCGGGCGTTCAGACACCCGCGCAAACACTGGCCCAACGCAGCGGGTCCTGCCGTGATTACGCGACGCTGTTCATCGAGGCCTGTCGTAACCTTGGATTAGCTGGCCGCTTTGTCAGCGGGTATCTGCATGCCCCGGCGACCGAAGCAGGTAATGCCACCACCCATGCCTGGGCAGAAATATACCTGCCCGGTACCGGCTGGAAGGGCTTCGACCCGACTTCCGGCGTAGTAACCGGCAATCAGCATATTGCGGTCGCAGTTGCGCGTGACCCAGAAGCAGTACCCCCTGTCGCGGGCAGCTTTATAGGAGCGAGTACTGTAACAGCATCATTGCGGGTGAACGTACAAGTCAATCTGCTGACGTAAATATGAAAAGGGGCAAGTCATCGTTTGGTGTTAATGTCGATGAATTGCCCCCTTTTTACAGCTTGAGACTAACCCTGACTACTTTGCCGCCTCGTCTTCATCTGCATCAATCGGCCACAACGCGTGGGTATCCAGCAGCAGGCGATAACGGGCTTGTGCAGCCGCCAACCGGCTGCTGATCGCATTCAACTCAGCCTCCTGCGCCAGTCGCCGTGCATTGAGCACGTCGGTGAGGCCACTTTCACCCAATTGATAAGCACGCGCCATCAAATCAGCATGGCGCCGCATCGCGGTACTGGCGGTTTCACTGGCTTGCCAGGCGGTATAGGCAGACTGAGTGGCTAGCCAGGTATTCGCAGTCTCGGTCTGTATCTTGGTACGCACACCCAGCTCACGCTCGGTGGCCACCAGCTGATTCGCCGCCGCCATCTGCTGACTGGCCTTGCGTCCGCCGCCCGGCAGCGGAATGGTGAGGCTGACGCCCACCACTTTCTCTTCACCGCCACGTTCGTCAGCAAAGCGCAGCCCCACACTCGGATCAGGGATGCGATCCGCAGCACTACGTGACAACATCAGGCCATAGCGCTCGGTCTCGCCATGAGCTATCGCCAGCTCGTGGTTATGCGTCATGGTACGCTGCTGCCACACCTCCAGCCCGTCGGTCACCGGCTCGGGTTGTGGCAAGACCGGGTTAGCCGGAATGCTGATCGCAGGGTAACGGCTACTGAGTTCGTTACGTGCCATCGCCAGCCGCAAACCCGATTCGGCCAACTGCGCCTGGACCTGCGACAGCGCCGCCTCAACCTGCAACTGATCAAGCCTGGCCGCATCGCCGGCTTTGACGCGTTTCTGCACAATGCGCAACTGCTCGTTCATGCCCTCGACCTGTGCCTGCCACTGCCGGTTCTGATAATACTCACGCAACCAGTTAAACCATCTGGTGAGCAACATGCGCCCGGACTCATGCAATGCATCGCCCACAATAAAGCGCGCCTGCACCATGCCCTGCTCGCCTAACTGATTATCAATGCGCGCCTTGTTGGGTAAGCGCAGCGCCCGCTCCAGACTGACGTCCCATTCGTTATATTTATTGTCCGGCACCAGCGTGTGCCGCTGCTGGGTATTGAGGCGAATACTGGTTTCGTAACCACCAGCTCGTAACCGGTCACGATTCGCGGATTCGACCCCCAGATTCGCTGTGGCTGCACGTACCGTAGGAGTGTTATTCAACGCGGCAGACACCGCCGCCAGCGGCGGCAAATCAGGCGGACTCAGGTAGCTGTCCGCATACACGGGTGCCGCGAATAATGAGGCGATCAATACGATTAATTTTTTCATTTATGCCTCCTGTTTGGCAACGCCGAAGCGGCGATACAATATGGGTAACAGCACCAGCGTAAGCAGTGTGGAGGTCACCAGACCACCAATCACCACGATGGCCAGCGGTTTCTGGATTTCCGAGCCGGGGCCGCTGGCGAATACCAGTGGCAGCAAGCCGAATGCTGCGATCATCGCGGTCATCAGCACCGGGCGCAATCGCCGCTTCGCTCCCTCAACCACCACTTCCTGCAACACCATGCCTTCCATCAGCAGATGGTTGAAGTAACTCACCAGCACCACACCGTTAAGCACGGCAATACCGAGCAGGGCGATAAATCCGACCGAGGCCGGCACCGACATGTACTCGCCGGACAGCCACAGCGCAAACACGCCGCCTATCAGCGCGAATGGCACATTGGTCAGCACCAGCAAGGCCTGACGTACCGAGCCGAAGGTGGTGAACAGCAGCAGGAAAATCATGCCCAAGGCAATCGGCACCACAATAGACAAACGTTTCGCCGCACGCTGCTGATTCTCGAACTGACCGCCCCACACCATGCTGTACCCAGCAGGCAGTTTCACCTTGGCCGCCACTGCCTGTTTTGCTTGCTCAACAAAACCGACCAGATCGCGGCCATGCACGTTGGACTGCACCACGACGTAACGCCGTGCATTTTCCCGATCCACCTTGACCGGGCCATCGGTGCGCCGCAGACGCGCCACCTCACTCAACGGGATCGTGCGTCCATCCGGCAAGCTGATGCGCATCGCCGCAAACACCGCCGGCGAAGTGCGTACATCCTCCGCGCCACGCAGCACCAGCGGCGTACGGCGTATGCCTTCCAGCACTACGCCCAATGGCTTGCCTTCTATCTGTATACGCAAGTCATTCTGGATGTCGTCGGCATTCAGTCCGAAACGACCAGCTGCCAATCGGTCCACTTCGACTTGCATGAACTGCACGCCTTCGTTCTTCACCGTGACCACGTCCTGTGCTCCAGGTATGGTTTTCAGCACACCCTCCACCTCGGCCGCCAGAGTGTTCAGTTGCGCCAGATCAGTACCAAATATTTTCACCGCCAGATCACCACGCACGCCGGTCAGCATCTCGGAAACACGCATTTCTATCGGTTGTGTGAAAGAAATGGTAACACCGGGAAAATCTTGCATGACTGCGCGTAGCTGATCGATCAGCCAGTCTTTATCCGGCTTTCGCCACTCATCGCGCGGCTTGAGTACGAGGAAGGTATCCGTTTCGTTCAACCCCATCGGATCCAGCCCCAACTCATCCGAACCACTGCGTGCGACTACGCCCTTGACCTCCGGGACCCGCGCCATGATGGCTTGCTGCACGCGCAGATCGATATCAACTGAATTTTCCAGACTGATGGAAGGCAGTTTCGTCAATTGCAGAATAATGTCACCTTCATCCATCACCGGCATGAAAGTCTTGCCGATCTGGGTATAGACACCCACGGTTGCCGCCAGCGCAATTAACGCCACGCCTACGACAATACGCACATGTGACAGTGACCAGTTCAGCATAGGCTGATACATCGCCATCGCCTTGCGTACCAGCCACGGATCGCTGTGCGCACCCTGCTGCAGCAGCCAGGATGACAATACCGGCACCACAGTCAGCGACAGCAGCAACGATGCGGTTAATGCAAAAATGATGGTGAGTGCTACCGGAACAAACAGCTTGCCTTCCAGCCCCTGCAAGGTCAGCAGCGGAAAAAACACGATGATGATGATGGCCACACCCGACGCCACCGGCGTAATCACTTCGCGCACGGCATGATAAATCAGCTGCAGTTTATTACCTTCCTTGTCATGCGCCAGATGGGTAACGATATTCTCCACCACCACCACCGCCGCATCGACCAGCATACCGATAGCAATAGCCAGACCACCCAGACTCATCAGGTTGGCTGACATGCCGAACTGGCGCATCAGGATGAAGGTAAACAAGGCTGATAGCGGCAAAACCAGCGCCACTAATATCGCCGCTCTGAGATTACCCAGAAACAGCACCAGCAACACCACTACCAGCACGATGGCTTCAACCAGCGCCTCAGATACCGTGCCGATGGCCCGCTCTACCAGACTGCCGCGATTGTAAAATACCTGGGTATGCACGCCTTTGGGCAGGGTTTTATTAATTTCAGCCAGCTTGACTTGCACGCTCTCCACTACCTGCCGCGCATTGGCCCCCTTCAAGCCCAGCACCAGCCCTTCAACCGCTTCACCGCGACCATCTTTGGTCACCGCGCCATAACGGGTCAGGTTGCCGATTTGCACGGTCGCCACATCGCCCACGCGTACTGGTGTGCCATCACGATCACCGACCACGATGCTGCGCACGTCATCCAGCGTCTTGATCGCACCTTCTACCCGCACTACCAGCACTTCTTCACCGGCACGCAGACGCCCGGCGCCATCGTTGCGATTATTCATTTCCAGCGCGCGCTGCAGGTCACTCAATTGAACGCCGCGTGCGGCCAGTTGCGCATTGTCAGGCACGACTTCAAAGGTACGCACCATGCCGCCCAGCGTATTCACATCCGCCACACCCGGCAACGTACGTAATTGCGGACGTATCACCCAGTCCAGTAAGGAACGCCGCTCTTCCAGCGACAAGCCACCACCCTCGACAGTGAACATAAACATTTCACCCAATGGCGTGGTAATCGGTGCCAGACCACCCGAACTGCCCGGCGGCAGACTGCCCTGCGCATTCGCCAGCCGCTCGGCGACCTGCTGCCGCGCCCAGTAGATATCGGTGCCATCTTCAAAATCAATCGTAATGTCAGCCAGCGCATACTTGGAAATGGAACGCAGAATACGCTGTTTGGGAATACCCAGCATCTCGGTTTCTATCGGCGCGACGATACGCGCTTCAACTTCTTCCGGGGTCATGCCCGGCGCCTTCATAATTAATTTAACTTGCGTACTCGATACATCCGGAAAGGCATCAATCGGCAGTTGCTGAAAAGCCATCCAGCCAGCGCCAATTAATACTGCCGTAAATATCAATATCAGCAGTCGCTTGGACAGCGAGAATTCGACGAGTTTATTCAGCATGTCACTCCCCACCCTCTCCGCCCACGCCAGTCCATACCGCCTTGATTTGCGCTACGCCCTGAACGGCAATCACATCATTTTTGGTGAAGCCGCCTGCTACGCGAGCGACACTGGCCGTTTGTGACAGCACTTTCACCGCCACCGGGTGGAAACCACGCGCATCACGCACAAATACAAATGGCTGATTTTTATTGTAAGCCAGCGCAGTCACCGGCACTTGCCAGTCTAGACTGGTTTTACCTGTCAATTGCGCTTCTACCGCCTGACCGCTGACCAGACCATCCAGCTCACCTTCAATCTGTGCACGCACCAGTACAGTTTGCGCCAATTGCGCAGACTGCCCGACCGACAGCACGCGGCCCGTCACCTTGCGCCCGGCCACATTCACCTGATCCCCAGATTTTATGCCAGCAGCAGCGTTGCTCGGCACCTGTATTTCCAGCCACAGCGGATGCATTTGCGCGATCTTGAACAAAGCAGTTGCCGCTTCCACCCGCTGTCCGGCAGCGGCATTCACTTCCAGCACCACGCCCGACATCGGTGCCACCAGATTTAATTCGGCGGTATTCGCCTGACCACGCTCCATTTGCGCAATGGTGCCCGCTGGCACGCCCAGCATGCGCAATGACTGGCGATGCTGAGTAAGCATGGCGTTGGCACTCAGATAAGCGGCGCGCGTTGCCTGCTGCCGCGACTGCGGAATAATGCCATCGGCCAGCAACTGGTCATCGCGTTGCATCTGTCCGCGCGCCAGTTGCGCCTGTGCCGCCGCCTGAACCAGACCGCCCTGCGCTTCTGCCAGACTCGGACTGGCCAGCGTGGCCAGCGGCTGACCGGCTTTAACCTGGGTATTGCTCGTCACCCATACTCGCGTCAGCAAACCCATCATCGGTGCAGCCACAATACGTTGCTGGGTGGGTGGGACTACTACTGTTGCCGCATAGCCCAGACTGGCTTGCTGGCTGGAGGTGGCTAACGGCAGGGTGCGTATCCCCAGCGTCTGCAACTGTTTGGGACTAAAAACCAGATTATCTGCGGCGTGCGCGGACATTGCTACGCTTAGCGCAGCAGCAAGAATAAAACGTTGCATGAGGATTCCTCCACTCAAAATTAAATGACATGAAACTGCACGCTGCTAAAACAGCGGGCAAGTGTAATTAATTTGCAGTGGCAGTGGGGGGCGCGAGAGAGAAAGGTCGCAGATAAGGCGGGGAAGATGACGCACCCATGTAGACAGGCGCATCAGCAATAAACACAGCAGTGACGGGAATCAGCGCTACCAGAATACGACTGACTATCGCCGTCAAGTCCATCACGCTAAGATCAAACTCGTTCTTACCGACGGATTCCATGCCGATGGCATCTTCGTCAGCCAGATGGTTTTTGAGTTGATAGACACCAGTATCAACGGGCGTATCAGCCACATCGACTTCCAGCGTATGAAAATGAATTTTCCCGGGTATCGATAAATCATGGACATGGGCGTGCAACAGCGGCGCAATGCTTTGCAGCAGCGCCAGGCACATTACCAGCATGATATTTTTCCAGGATTTAGTCATGGGCGTATGATAACTGCAAGCAACGAAAGTTCATAGCAGTTGGTATATCTGAATCAACATATAAATAAGCGAGCTTGACCTGACAGCGCCAAAACCCTTGCATGCAATTCAATACGATCGCAGCGGCAGCAACTCCGGTAATTTCCGGACACGCGTACCGCTGCTGTGATCCTTTACGGCTGTATCTGTACGTAACCTTCCTGAGTCAACTGGATCAGGCGACCAATTGCACCCGTATTCACTTTCACACCTGGTAACAGGTCTTTATTAGTCCAGTTATTGCCCTTCATGGATACTGCGCACTCTTCAATCTGCACACCTGACGCTATCAGACTCTCAACCATTCCCTTATATGGGTTGCCTGTCGTTACTTTACGATTGGCATTGTAAGCCTGATCGTTCAGCGTCATGTAGGCTGCCGGACCGTGAAATATACCGATAATATTGCCGGTTGTTTTATCCGCCTTCATTTTCTTGTGCAGCAACTCCATGTACTTCATACCAATCGGCAAATCACCGTTGAGGGCAATGTGATCCATATTGAATACCACATTCGCTGCTTTCAGTGTAACCGGCACATCAATCGTAATTTGGCCTTCGCCAGCAACAGGCTTGGCATCAGCAGCTACCGCATGAACAGACAGACAAACACTCGCAACCATCATGCCACGCAACAGGAACTTCAGGATTTTATTCATGTAAAGATCACCTTGTATTGATTTTGATTGATATTTTGTCAAAGCACAGCGTTATACTTGGACAGTTATGGCCATACAGGCCAGTCAGGCTGACGCGCAACGTCAAATTCGATCAGACACAAAGAAATTAGTTCATTATAATTTTCTAATTTTCCTCCAGTGCGACAACAACACATATTTCACGGCACGCATCCATGAAAACCCATATCCTGGCAGCCATCTTTGGTGTATTTCTCACCAGGAGCGCCCTGGCACAATCAGCGCAGGATCCTGCTCTGACTTTCAAACTCACACCCTCGTATTACCGTATCAGTGACGGCAACAACGCCGCGGATATGAATCTGCGTGCTGAATACGGCACGCAGCATTATGCGTGGATAGGTTATTACCAGGATCATCAGGGCTTTGCACAGACTCGGGTGGGTTACGAGAATCATGCTGATTTTGGTTATGTGCGCACAGTAACATCTGCACAGATAGCTACCCGCGGGTTTCTGGGAGGATCGCTTAGCGCGGAAATCGGTGGCAACACCTATGCCATACTGGGCTGGGGACGAACCAATCTGCGCGATTACTACAATCTCAATTTCGACCCGAATGACGCCGTGACACTAGGCGTGGGTACGCGTGCCATTGCGAATACCGAGCTATCGTTATTTACCATTCTGGATGACCGGCTAGGGACTGGACAGCGCGTCACCCACTTACTGGCACGCAAGGAACTGGCGCACCAGCAACGGCTGACCCTGGATATGACTCACAAAAGCGGGCAAAGTACTGCTGGTAACTATGTATCAGGAAACGGCCTAGCGCTGACTTACGATTTCGAGCCGTGGTTTGCGCGCGTTGCCTACGACCCTTATGTGAACTTCACCGAGAACCAGATGACGCTGTTTGCTCTGGGTTACCGTTTTTAGGGCTGCCTAACGCACACTCTGCGCGCCCAGATGGTATGTTTGCAACAACACGCTCTGCAGGCCTGCATGCTCCGACAAATCAGCTATGCCCAGTTCTCGTTGCACCAGCGGTTGCAGCAAACCGAGCACTTGGTCATCACGCCATCTGGCAACGAACGCTGCCTGATCGAACACACCATTATCCAGGCATGTTGCTGCCAGGCCTTGTGCATTATCGAATATGAGGTCCGTATCCTGCATGATTTCATATTGATACGAATAGGTATCGATGCCATGCACTTTGGCCAGCAGCATATACACTGAGGAAAACCCACCTTCGCCTTCCATGAGCGCATCCAGATCCAGCGTCATCTGCGGCGCATAGGACTCGCCCTTGTAATCAAATGCGACATGCACATCTATGGTGTTTTTCATGGTGTTATGCCCTGTTAATTTGCGACCAGCATGCCATCGTTCAAACGCAATACCCGCTGCATTTTGCCGGCCAGTTCGGGGTCATGGGTAACGATCAGAAAACTGGTGCCGTGCTGCTGATTCAGTTTCAACATCAAATCGTGTATGCCTTCAGCGGTATGACGATCCAGATTGCCCGTGGGCTCATCAGCCAGCACACAGGCCGGGCGAGTCACCAGCGCGCGGGCAATGGCTGCACGTTGCCGCTCGCCACCGGATAATTCACCGGGAGTGTGGGTCAGGCGATGGCCCAGCCCGACTTCGTGCAGAATTTCTGCCGCTTGCTCACGCGCCAGTTTCGGTGCCATGCGGCGGATCAGCAAAGGCATGGCAACATTGTCCAGCGCGGTGAATTCCTGCAACAAATGGTGGAACTGGTAAACGAAGCCCAGGGAATGGTTACGCAATTCACCCCGCGCTACCTCGCTCATGCCCTGCATGTTTTGTCCCATGATATTGACGATGCCGCTGGTCGCACTGTCCAGACCACCGAGCAGGTGCAGCAAAGTCGATTTGCCGGAACCGGACGCTCCCATGATCGCGACACGCTCACCGGCTTCAATAGTAATGTCTATGCCATTCAGCACTGACACCACGGTCTTGCCTTGAATGTACGATTTAGTCAGTGCCTGACAGCTAATAATAGGCTTATTCATAACGCAAAGCCTCCGCCGGATTAGTACGGGATGCACGCCAGCTTGGGTACAGCGTTGCCAGCCATGACAGTGCCAGCGACACCAGGCCGATCACGCCGACATCATGCCAGTCGAGCTTGGATGGCAGTTCGCTGATCTGGTACACATCGGCAGACAGAAATTGCACGCCGAAAGTGTGCTCGATAAACGGCACCACCACGCCGATATTCAGTGCCAGCAGTATCCCGCTCACCAGACCCAGCGCAGTGCCAATGATGCCGATTACCGCACCCTGCACCATGAATATCTTCATAATGCTCAGCGGCGATGCGCCCAGCGTGCGCAGGATAGCAATGTCAGCCTGTTTGTCGGTCACTACCATTACCAGCGTCGACACAATATTGAATGCTGCCACTGCGACGATCAGCAACAGAATCACGAACATGACGCGCTTTTCCATCTGCACCGCACGGAAGAAATTGCTGTGTGACTGGGTCCAGTCGCGGATGTAATAATCACCCGTCAAGGTTTTGGTAAGTTGCTCGGAAACCTGCGGCGCACGATACAGATCATCTATTTTCAGCCGCACGCCAGACACTTTATCACCCGTACGGAACAGTTTCTGCGCATCCTGCATGGCGATGAGCGCCAGCCCCGAGTCATATTCAAACATGCCGATCTGGAACAGACCCACCACGGTAAACTGCTTGAGACGCGGCACCATGCCTGCTGGCGTAACCTGCCCTTGTGGCGTGATGACGGTGACCTTATCCCCCATCTGCACCCCCAGAGAACGAGCCAGATCAGCACCCAGCACGATACCCCATTCGCCCGGTCGCAGCGCACTTAGCTTGCCCACCTTCATTTTATGGCCAATATCGGCAACGCTGTCCTCTGCGTCTGACAATATGCCGCGCACCACTGCGCCCTGCACCGCCTGATCATAGGCAATCAGCCCCTGCCCGGTGACAAACGGTGCCGTCGCCCGCACCTCTGACAATTTACGGCTTTGCGCCGAAACCTGCTGCCAGTCTGCCAGCGTATTATCGAATCCGGTGATTTCGATATGCGCCGCCACACCCAAAATTCGGCTACGCAGCTCGTCCTGAAAGCCGTTCATTACCGACAGCACCACTATCAGGGCGGCGACCCCGAGTGCGATACCCAACATGGAAATCAACGAAATAAAAGAAATAAAATGGTTACGCCGCTTGGCTCGGGTATATCGCAACCCGATAAATAATTCATAAGGCTTCACAGTATCCTATCCGACTACACATCCCACGCTACAAAAAGACTATCAAGCCAGTCTGTTATATATTTAATTACCAGACCGCCAAATCGACAAAATCACCCATAAACTATTCAAAAATGCCAACAGGAAGCCGATGAAGCCCATAAAACGCCAGCCATCTACCGTCATGACTATGGACGAGCCGATCACCAGTGAAGCGGTCAATATCCCCATGGTAATGCGATTACTGGCGCGATCCAGCTGTTGGCCGAACTGATCCAGCCGTTTCAGATCGAGATCAATACGCAGCCGGCCGCGCCGTGCCTCACGCATCAGCCGCGCCAGATCGCGTGGCAGGCCCGACACTACTTCGAATGCATCTTTCAGACTCCGGCGGCCGCGCTTCATCAAGGCTTCCGGCGTATAACGCTCGGCAATCACGCCACGCACAAATGGCGTAAGGTGATCAACCAGATGAAATTCGGGATCCAGTTGCTGCCCGAGACCTTCCAGCGTAATCAGCGCCTTGAACAGCAGCGTCAAATCAGCGGGCAGCACCAGCGAATTTTCGCGTATCAATCCGGCAATCTCGGTTAGCATCGCCCCGATTTTAACGTCCTTGAGTTGCAGATTATCGTAACTGAATAATAGTTCCGAGACATCGGCTCCCAATTTGGCTTCGTCGACCTCGCCGTCTCCGGTCCAGTCCATCAACACCTGCAACATAGCCTCTTCATCATTGTGCGCAAGCGCATCGAGCAAATTCACCAACTGCTGGCGGCGGTAATCGGTCAACCGGCCCACCATGCCAAAATCAATGAGCCCGATACGATTACCCGGCAAATAAATCACATTACCGGGATGGGGATCCGCATGAAAATAGCCATGCACCAAGATCATTTTCAACACGATATCCGCGCCGCGTGATGCCAGCAACGGCGTATCCATCCCCGCTGCGCGCACGGCTGCCAGATCGGTGCCGGCAATACCCCGCAACTCTTCCTGCACATTCATCGAAGCGCAGGTGTACTCCCAATAGACTTGCGGGATATGCGCTGTTTCATCCCCGGCAAAATTCTGACGGAAACGATCAATATTATGCGCCTCCATCAATAAATCCTGCTCCCGGCGCAATGAACGCCGGAATTGCGCAGCCATCATTATCGGCTGATAACGCCGCGCTTCCGGCATGTCGTGCTCAATCAGACGGGCAAAATGCTGCAGGATGCGTAAATCTGCTTCGATCTTTTTATCAATACCAGGGCGGCGGATTTTCACGACGACGCGCGAGCCATCGAACAGCTCGGCGCGATGCACCTGCGCCATCGACGCAGCTGCAAACGGCTCACGATCAAATTTCAGAAAGGCTTCATCAATGGGTTTACCTAATAAGGCGATCAATTCAGCTTCGATCAGCTCAAAAGGAACAGCCGGTACATTCGACTGCAGTTTCTCCAGCTCGACTATCCATGCCGGCGGCAGCAGGTCAACCCGTGTCGCTAACACTTGCCCCAATTTAACGAAAGTCGGGCCCAGCTCTTCCAGTGCCAGACGCACGCGTATCGCCGGCTCCAACTGACTAATCTCGCTTGGCTGAGCATGCCAGTGCAATATACGACCCGCGCGTTCCAGCACTGTGCCTATACCCAGCACCCGTACAAAATCTCCCCAACCATATTTAATCAGGATGGCTGCAATCTCGTGCAGGCGTGACAAATCCCGCACCACACTAAACGTTTCCCACAACATAGCACTAACACCACTATTCGAATTTAAGTCACTACATTCTACCTGCATAATTCACGGCATAGAAAACCACATGACGAACCAGACTGGATATTTCTTTGACCAATCGCAAAAATTCGATTAGATTACCAAACCATGCGTATTATCAAATTGTTACTTATCTTTGCTCTCGCCCTTCCCAGTCTGACAGGCTGGGCTGATGACGCCCAGACCAAAACGACGCCGACACGTACCGAGCTTGCATTATTTGCCATGGGACTGGTGGGTGCGGTATACAAACCGGGCGGTGACAACCCGAGTACCGGCATGGATTGCAGCGGTTTTGTCAAATACGTATTTGGCCAAGTCGCCGGATTGAAATTGCCGCACAACGCGCTGGCCATGAGCAAAATCAGTACCGAAATCAGCAAGTCTGATCTGCGTCCAGGCGATCTGGTGTTCTTCAAAACCATGAAAAACGCGTTTTCTCACGTCGGCATCTACCTTGGCGACAATCGCTTTATTCACGCGGCCAGCAGCAAAACCGGCGTAGTGATGATTTCGCATCTGGATGATGCCTACTGGACAAACAGTTTCAATGGCGCCCGCCGCCTGCTCAACCCTATCTCTGCCATCTCCGCCATACCTGACGCTGTCGCTGCGACTGAATAACCAAGCCGGCTAAATGAAACAGATCAATCTCAAACTCAGTCTCACGATTGGTTTCGGTCTCATGCTGGTATTGCTGTTGGCATTGACCCTGCTGGGACTGGCGCAAATGCGCTCGATCAATGCCAAGCTGGAAAAAATCGTCACGGTCAACAACTACAAAACCGAACTGATCACCATCATGCGTGACGCACTCCGCGACCGCACTATTACGCTGCATTCGCTGGTGCTGAATACCACGCCATTCGAACAGAATGACGAATTGTATGAATTTCACGAAAACAGCGTACGCTTCGGCCAGGCTTTACAGGCACTGAATCTGAGCCCCCTGGATGCAGACGAACAAAGACGCCTGTTAGAAATTAGCGAATACGCAAAAATAGCGCAACCGCTCGGTGTTTACACGGCAAATCTTGCACTGGATCAACGTAATACCGAAGCGCTGGCACTGTTACAGAAGAGCACTATCCCCGCACAGAAAAAAATCCTGACGGCACTCGACGATTTGCTGGCCGTACAGCGCCGCGCCAATGCCGACGCTGCCGTGGCCGCTTTCAATACATATGACCAGACAAGAAGTTTCGTCATTGCGATGGGTACAGCCGCAGGGTTCGTGGGTTTATTCATCGCTGTTTTTGTTACCCGACGCGCGAGCCGCCAGGCCGATGAAATCGAGAAACAAAAACTCAAATACCAGACCCTGTTCGAAGCCAATTCCGATGCCATCATTATCATCGGCAAAAGCGGCTTTACCGACTGCAATCCTGCCGCACTGTCCATGTTCAAGATAAATACGGTGAATGAATTTATCCGCCGGCCGCCACATCTGCTAGGCGCGCCGATACAGGCTGACGGCCGCAGCGCCGAGACCGTTGCCAAAGAAGCCATCCAGCGCGTGCGCAAAGATGGCTACTATGCATTTGAGTGGTACGGCATACGCAGCAATGGCGAAATTTTCCCCGCGGAAATCGCCATGTATGCCATGCGCATCGAGGATCAGCCGATGATACAGGCGATCATGCGCGACATTACCCAACGTCGCCAAACCGAACAGAATTTGCAACAGGCACGTGATGCCGCGCTCGCAGCCGTCCGCATCAAGGCCGAGTTCGTCGCCAATGTCAGTCACGAAATCCGCACGCCGATGAACGCGATTATCGGCATGAGCGGACTCATGCTCAAAACACCATTGAACGCAACACAATATGAATATGCCAGCACGGTAGACAACGCCGCCAAGACCCTACTCAAACTTATTAACGACATTCTGGATTTCTCCAAAATCGAAGCTGGCAAACTCGATATCGAGCATATTGCGTTTGATCTGCATCAGCATCTGCGCGACACCGCGCAATTATTCAATCTGCGCGCCGCAGAAAAGAATCTGGATTTCGCGCTGGATATCGCCGCCAACGTGCCACAATTCATTTTCGGCGATCCCTGGCGCATCCGCCAGGTGCTGACCAACCTGATTGATAACGCAATCAAATTTACTAGCGCCGGTGCTGTACGCATTTCTGCAGAATTTGACCAGGATTTGCTGACCGTGCGCGTCGAAGACAATGGCATAGGCATTTCAGATGAAGCCAAGCTACGCTTATTCCAGGCATTCTCCCAGGCAGATGGCTCCACCACGCGAAAATACGGCGGCACCGGTCTTGGTCTCACCATCAGCAAGCAACTTATCGAGCTGATGGGCGGCGAGATAGGCGTAAACGACCACCGCACCCAGGGCAGCTGTTTCTGGTTCAGCCTGCCGGTCACGCTGGCGCAGGCGGTTGATATCGACACCACTACCCCCATCACCACACACCAGTATGCCAGCCAGCATATACTGGTCGTTGACGACAATGCCATCAACCGCAAAGTCATGTACCACCTGCTGCAATCGCTGGGGCTGCAAGCCGATACCGCAGCCGACGGCAAAGAAGCTGTGCAACGCTGCAACGACCAGCACTATGATCTGGTGCTGATGGACTGCCAGATGCCGGAAATGGACGGTTTTGCCGCCACCAGCACCATACGCCAGCAAGCGCCGCACACCGGCGCCATCATCGCCATGACGGCGAATACGCAGCCGGACACCCGTGAGCATTGCCTGAGCGCAGGCATGCAGGATTACCTGAGCAAGCCGGTGCTGGAAACTGACCTCATCAAACTGTTCGATCACTGGCTGGGCAAACCCGATACAACTGTGACACCTCCGCTGGATTTAGCCAAACTGCAGCAGCTATTCCGCCAGGACGATGCATTGATTACCGAACTGCTCCGGTTATACCTGAGCAGCAGCGCGCCGCTGATAGCGCAACTTGAACAAGGCATCATTGAGCAAAACCCTGATGCAACCCGTTACGCCCACGAACTAAAAGGCGCGGCGGCCTACATCAGCGCCCAGAGCACAGCACTGCTGTGCGCGACCATAGAAGACGCAATAGAAGCTGCCGACTGGACGCAGGCACACTCGCACCTGACCAGGCTCAAAGACGACTTTGACATCACCCGGGCTTTTATCGACCAATACCTCGCATCAGCCGCACTATAGTTTCAAGCACACGCTCCGGGGCAGATAACTCGCTGTTTTAGTGTCGCCTTTAGTTTATAATCTCGCCTTTGCCTGTTTGCCTACCTGCCAGCCCATGTCTATCGAATCAGAAATTCGCCGCCGCCGTACTTTTGCCATCATTTCCCACCCTGACGCGGGTAAAACCACGCTCACGGAAAAGCTGTTGTGGTTCGGTGGGGCGATTCAGGTCGCCGGTGAAGTGCGCGCACGTAAAGCCAGTCGCCACGCCACTTCCGACTGGATGGAACTGGAAAAGCAACGCGGCATTTCGGTGACTTCATCGGTGATGCAGTTCCCCTACCGCGAACACATCATCAACCTGCTCGACACCCCCGGTCACGAAGACTTCTCCGAGGACACCTATCGCACACTGACTGCAGTTGATTCGGCGATCATGGTGATCGACTCGGTCAACGGTGTGGAAGCGCAAACGATCAAGCTGCTTAACGTGTGCCGCATGCGCGACACCCCTATCATCACCTTCATCAACAAGCTTGACCGTGAAGGCCGCGAGCCTATCGAACTGCTGGATGAAATCGAATCGGTGCTGGGCATGCAATGCGCGCCGATGACCTGGCCTATCGGCATGGGTAAGCGTTTCCGCGGCGTATACCATCTGTATAACGACACCGTGCTGGTATTTGATCCGCAGGCAGACAAAGGCACCAGTGAAATTATTCAGGGCTTGGATAATCCACGCCTGAATGAATTCATCGGCAAGGATCAGGCGGATGAATTGCGTGTCGATATTGAACTGGTACGCGGCGCATCCCACACCTTTGATGCGGCGGCCTATCTGGCCGGCAAACAGACTCCCGTGCTGTTCGGTTCCGCCGTCAACAACTTCGGCGTGCAGATGATGCTGGATGCCGTGGTCGACCTGTCGCCGGGCCCATTACCCCGCGCCACCGAATCACGTCAGGTGGAGCCGGAAGAAGCAAAATTCTCCGGTTTCGTGTTCAAGATTCAAGCCAATATGGACCCAAAACACCGCGACCGTATTGCCTTCCTGCGCGTGTGTTCCGGCCGCTTCGATCGCGGCATGAAGATCAAGCAGATTTCTACCGGCAAACTCATGGCCGTAAACAACGCTATCACTTTTATGGCGCAGGACCGCAATACCGCCGACGAAGCCTATGCTGGCGATATCATCGGTATCCCCAACCACGGCACCATCCGTCTGGGCGACACCTTCACTGAAAACGAAAATCTGAAGTTCACCGGCATCCCTTCCTTTGCGCCGGAATTCTTCCGCAAAGCCCGCATCAAGAACCCGCTGAAAATGAAGCAGTTGCAAAAAGGCCTGCAGCAACTGGCCGAAGAAGGCGCTACCCAGCTGTTCCGCCCTATCTCCTCCAACGACCTGATTCTGGGTGCGGTGGGTACGCTGCAGTTTGACGTGGTGGCGCATCGTCTTGAGTTCGAATATGGTGTTGACGTACTGTTTGAAGGTTGCGAATTTGCCACGGCGCGCTGGTTACGCGGCTCGGAAGCCGACCTCAAGCAACTGGTCGACAAATACGGCTTCAACGTTGCACTAGATGGGGCTAACCAGTATGTCTATCTGGCACCGAACCGTGTCAACCTGACCATGACGCAGGAACGCTTCCCGGATGTAAAATTCCTGGAAACGCGCGAAATTTATTGAACGCAGCATGAGTACATGGTGTCGAATCAGCGCAAAATACGAAGCAGCGTACGATTTGACCATATCGAATCTACGCATTGATATCCGCACCATGTTTGCTTACCCATGCCAATAAAATCCGCCAATAAGCAAAACACCACTGCCGAAATCGCCAGTGAATATGCCTGGATAACTGCGCCCGCCCCGCGTGGCGAAGCCTATCTGGAGATCCGCATCAGCCGCAAACTGCTGATCGCTATCGTTGCATCCTTGCTGGTGCATGCGCTGGCACTGTATCTGGTGAATCGCCAGCATCTGGAACTCGACATGCGGCCAGTGGCGGATACCACACTCAGTGTACAACTGGAACCATTGACCCCGAAGACGCCCATCTCGGAGCGCAAAGCTCAGCCACCCGCTACACCAAAACGCCACACACAAAAGTCTGTAACAACCACACCGCGCCCGCAGAAAGTAATTACGCAATCCGCTTCTGCCAAGACGCAAACGCCATTTACCATCCCGGTACCCACACCCACGCCAGCACCTGCTCCAAACGCAGCGCCCACCGACATGGCCAGTTATATCAATGCTGTCCGGGCGCGGCGAGCCGCTGAATCAGGTGACACCGGTGACAGCGCAGCACCGCCACCCAGCGCCGACGACATCCGCATGGCCAATATCAAGCGCAACCTGCAACCACAAGGCGGAGGCGGCATCTTCCAGATCAAACGCATGGGTTCGCGTACCGGCACCTTCCTGTTCCGCGGCTGGGGCAACACCTATACCAGCCCGCTACGTGAATCCATTACCGTTGAAGCCGATGCCAACACTGACGTCGAACATGCCATGATCCGCAAGATGATCAGCATCATCCGCGACCGGCACAATGGCGACTTCACCTGGGAATCGTACCGCCTGAACCGCACCGTGACCTTATCGGCACGTCTGGCCGACAACGCCGGGCTGGAAGATTTTCTGATGAGTGAGTTTTTTGGCGCAGCACGCAGACCGTCAGAGTAATAAAGTCCCCTGCGCAAAAACAGGCCCGGCATGTTTTAATGCACGTCCTGCTCCCGTTTTCCAGACGTGGCTTAGTTCCGATTTATTTCCGCTGCCTGCAAGTTAATGGGAAAATAGCAGCCTCTTTAGTTCAGCATAACAACTCACCATGATTAGCGGCAATCTTAGCAAAATGGCAAGCCAGCTTGCGTCACCCGTGGCATACACCCTGCCGGTCGGCAGCGAGCGGCTAGGCATGAATCAGCTTCTGGGCCAAGTATTGACGCTGCGTTATTCCGGCCTGATTCAGTGCGTAGCGTGTGGCAGAAAAACCAGCAAAAGCTTCAGTCAGGGTTATTGCTTTCCCTGCATGCAATCGCTGGCGCAATGCGACTCCTGCATCATCAAGCCGGAGTTATGTCATTTTGCGCAAGGCACATGTCGCGAACCTGAATGGGGCATCACACACTGCATGCGCCCCCATTATGTGTACCTGGCGAATTCTTCGGGCATGAAAGTCGGCATCACCCGGGAAACCCAGTTGCCAACGCGCTGGATCGATCAGGGGGCAACTCAGGCCTTGCCGATATTCAAGGTAGCCACGCGCTTGCAGTCAGGTGTGCTGGAAGTCATTCTGAAGCAGCACATTGCGGATAAAACAGATTGGCGAGCGCTATTGAAAGGCGAACCGGAGCCGGCCGATCTGGCAGAAAAGCGCAACCAGCTATTTGAACTGTGCGCACAAGGCATAGCTGAAACGCAAGCACGTTTCGGGATGGACGCCATCGTGCCGCTAACCTCAGGCGAAACCGTCAATATTGATTACCCTGTGCTGCACTACCCCACCAAAATCACTTCGCTGAATCTGGAAAAAACCCCGGAAATTCGCGGCACCCTGCTCGGGATCAAGGGCCAGTATCTGATTTTTGATATAGGCGTGATTAATATCCGCAAATACACGGGTTACCATGTGGAAGTCGTTGCGTAAGCCCGAATGCCTATTCTTAACCGGGATAGCAATGTAGAAGTTAACGCGGGATTTCCGGCTCAGTAACCGGGCTTGTTCTTCAAGACGGAATCTGGCCCCGGATTCCTTGCTTATCATCCATCTGCAATCAAAGATAGCGTTCGCTACCGTACAGACTTACCCGCTTAAACCTCGTAAAGTCAATCACACTTTTAAGTGTACTCATCTGTTAGCGGTAAACAATGGTTGCCTGATTCTGCGCGTTTTGCCTAGGGTTGTGCCATACCTATACCCCTCAATAACGACGTAGTACGCACCTGTAAATTGCTGATTAAGGATACAGACTATGAGCACGATCACAACAACCGATGGAACTCAGATTTACTACAAAGACTGGGGCGATGGCCAGCCGGTGGTATTCAGTCACGGCTGGCCGCTCAGTGCGGATAGCTGGGAGTCGCAGATGGTGTTCCTCGCCTCCAACGGCTATCGCTGCATTGCCCACGACCGCCGCGGCCATGGCCGTTCGAGCCAGTCGTGGAACCACAACGATATGGACACCTATGCCGATGATCTGGCCATGCTAATGGAGACGCTGGACCTGAAAGATGCAGTACTGATCGGCTTCTCTGCGGGGGGTGGCGAAGTTGCCCGCTATATCGGTCGCCATGGCACCAAACGCTTAGCCAAAGCCGCGCTGATTTCTGCCGTTCCGCCGCTAATGTTGAAAACCGCAGCTAATCCTGACGGCATGCCGATAGAGAAATTCGACGAAATTCGCCAGGGGGCTATCGCCGACCGCTCGCAGCTCTACAAAGACATTGCCAGCGGCCCGTTCTTCGGCGCGAACCGGCCCGGTGCCAAGGTATCGCAAGGCATGATCGATTCGTTCTGGTTGCAGGGCATGCAGGCGGGCCACAAAAACACGCTGGACTGTATCAAGGCATTTTCCGAGACCGATTTTACTGAAGACCTCAAGAAATTCGACATACCGACACTGATCGTGCACGGCGACGACGACCAGATTGTGCCCATAGCTGCCTCAGCGCTACGTTCTGCCAAGCTGGTCAAGCATGCAACCCTGAAAATCTACGCAGGCGCACCCCACGGCATCGCCGACACGCATAAAGAACAACTCAATGCAGACCTGCTGGCATTTCTTAAATCATAAACTCACATGGCATTACCGATGGTGGTGCCAGATATCCACGCGGATTTTAATGCGCTTTCCTAACCCAAGACTGCCACATGGAAATTTACCTGCCCACCGATGCGAATATGCTAAATAGCGCAGAGCAACTCTACGATATCCCGGCTTTTGGCAACGTCAATCTGTTACATTTCACCGACTGTCACGCTCAGTTGCTGCCCATTTATTACCGTGAACCCAGTATTAATATTGGAGTTGGCAGTACCAAGGGTAAAGCACCGCATCTGGTCGGCATGCCGCTGCTGACCGCGTATGGAATTCAAGCCGGCAGTCGTCAAGCCTACGCGTTCTCACATCTGGATTTTTGCGCTGCGGCCAGAGCCTATGGCAAAGTAGGTGGTTTCGCGCACCTTGCCACTCTGGTCAAACGCATGAAGGCAAGCCGCCCCAATGCTTTGCTACTGGATGGCGGTGATAGTTGGCAGGGTTCCGCCACGGCACTGTGGACTGCGGGGCAGGATATGGTGGAAACCTCGCTAGAGCTGGGTGTCGATGTCATGACCGGACATTGGGAGTTTACCCACGGCGCTGAACGCGTCCTGCATGTCGTCAACAATGATTTCAAGGACAAGATCGCTTTTATTGCCCAGAACATCGTGCATGAAGACAGTGCAGTGCCAGTGTTTGATACGTACGTCATCCGCGAACAGCATGACATCCCGGTTGCCATTATCGGCCAGGCGTTCCCCTACACACCCTGGGCTAACGGTGCGCACTTCACGCCAGGCTGGGAATTCGGCATTGATGAAGTCCGCCTGCAGGCGACGGTGAACGAAGTACGTAACAAAGGTGCGCAAGTTGTCATATTGCTTTCGCACAATGGCATGGACATCGATCTGAAATTAGCTGGTCGTATTACGGGTATCGACATGATACTGGGCGGACATACCCACGACGGTGTGCCAGTACCTAGTGTAGTTAAAAACCCTGGTGGCGTAACCATCGTCACCAACGCTGGCTCCCACGGCAAGTTTCTTGCCGTCATTGATTTTGACGTCAAGCATGGTCGCGTAGCTGACTATCGGTATCATTTGCTACCGGTCTTTTCTGAACTGTTGCCTGCCGACTCAGGCATGCAAGCCGTCATTGACAAGGTACGGGCACCATTCGAATCACGCCTGCGCGAACCTATCGCCGAGAATCAGGAATTGCTCTATCGTCGTGGCAATTTCAACGGCTCCTGGGATCAGTTAATCGTTGAAGCACTGATGCAGGTGAAAGACGCCGAAATTGCATTTTCTCCAGGATTTCGCTGGGGAACCACGTTACTGCCGGGACAAACCATTACCCGCGAAAATCTGATGGAGCAAACAGCCATTACCTACGCTGACACTTCTTTGGTGGAAATGACGGGTGCGGTAATCCCCCCAGCAAATAATTGCATTTAAAAGTAGAATTTTCTTAATTAGGATTTAAGGATTTTTTACATGA
>NZ_BHGL01000012.1 GCF_003864975.1 Sulfuriferula thiophila | reverse complement strand
TATCGCGTAGCCGTTTAGGCAAAGGCGAACGCGGTATCTGGCAGCGGCGTTATTGGGAACACACGCTCAGGGACGAACTGGATTATGCGAGGCATGTGGACTATATCCATATCAATCCGGTAAAGCATGGGCATGTGAACTCGGTGGCCGAATGGCCTTACTCTTCATTTCACCGCCATGTCGAGATGGGGATATATCCGGCAAACTGGGTCGGTGATGTGGGAGCGATGGCGGCTGGGGAATTGTGATGGGTTTCGCTTTGCTCTACCCATCCTAC
>NZ_BHGL01000011.1 GCF_003864975.1 Sulfuriferula thiophila | reverse complement strand
CGCCAGCAGGCAAAGTCCAGATGGTGTGCAAATGCTCGGGTAGCACAACAATCGCATTGATTTCGAAAGGATGGCGGTTACGCGTATAGCGGAATGCTTCGCGTAATAGTTCGATATGTTCCGTGAGCAGGCTGGATTTACGCTCAGCGAGATTCACGGTGAAAAAGAAGCTGCCGCCCGCAACAAAGTTTCGTCGATAGTTTGCCATGGGCGGTATCGTAGCAGAGGTT
>NZ_BHGL01000010.1 GCF_003864975.1 Sulfuriferula thiophila | reverse complement strand
TTGCGCAGGTAAAAATAACATAGGCCAAATCCCCAGTTGCGTTGGTTGGTGGTCAAACGTATCAGCC
Source organism: Sulfuriferula thiophila (assembly GCF_003864975.1). Lineage (NCBI taxonomy): Bacteria > Pseudomonadati > Pseudomonadota > Betaproteobacteria > Nitrosomonadales > Sulfuricellaceae > Sulfuriferula > Sulfuriferula thiophila. The sequence goes on along the minus strand of NZ_BHGL01000010.1, from coordinate 237 downwards.
AGTCAGCGATAAGGGCATTTTCAGACGACAGCTTAGCCTGATAACGATAGCAGGTTTCGCTGATGCGAAATGCGGCACAGGCAGTGCTGATACTGATTTGCCTGGTTTGCACTACTGACACAGCCATCTCGCGGCGTAGAGATGGCTTCACCACTTTTTTGCTAGCGCCTCTGAAACGATTTCGGCTTTGAGGCGCTCTTCAGCATACATCTTTTTAAGCCGACGATTCTCGTCTTC
>NZ_BHGL01000009.1 GCF_003864975.1 Sulfuriferula thiophila | reverse complement strand
TTGCGCAGGTAAAAATAACATAGGCCAAATCCCCAGTTGCGTTGGTTGGTGGTCAAACGTATCAGCCAGTCAGCAATGACAGCGTTCTCAGATGACAGCTTCGCTTGGTAGCGGTAACAGGTTTCGCTGATGCGAAATGCCGCACAGGCAGTGCTGATGCTGATTTGCCTGGTTTGCACCGCTGACACAGCCATCTCGCGGCGCAGAGATGGCTTCACCACTTTTTTGCAAGCGCCTCTGAAACGATTTCGGCTTTGAGGCGCTCTTCAGCATACATCTTTTTAAGCCGACGATTCTCGTCTTC
>NZ_BHGL01000008.1 GCF_003864975.1 Sulfuriferula thiophila | reverse complement strand
GCTGACTGGCTGATACGTTTGACCACCAACCAACGCAACTGGGGATTTGGCCTATGTTATTTTTACCTGCGCAATACCAAACAGTTCCATTGGAACCACAAGCGGGTTTACCGAATATATCGCGAGCTGGAATTGAATCTGCGCATCAAACCCAGACGTCGTCTGGTACGGGAGAAACCAGAGGCGCTTGCTGTACCAACACAAATCAACGAAGTCTGGTCGATGGACTTCATGCATGACCAGTTGGCGGATGGCCGCTGTATTCGATTGTTTAATGTCATTGACGATTTTAACCGCGAAGGCTTGTGTATTGAGGTTGACTTCTCGTTGCCGTCAGAACGAGTGATTCGTTCACTAGATCAGATTGTTGAATGGCGTGGTGTGCCCAAGGCCATCCGTTGTGACAACGGCCCTGAATACATCAGCAATATGACCAAGGCATGGGCTGAACAGCGTGGTATCAAACTTGACTTTATTCAGCCAGGCAATCCCCAGCAGAATGCTTATATTGAACGCTATAACCGCACAGTGCGCTATGACTGGTTGGCGCATTACTTGTTCGATACCGTCGAGGAAGTGCAAAACTTTGCGACAGCTTGGTTATGGACTTACAATAACGAACGACCAAACACGGCGATTGGTGGGATCCCACCTAAACACAAACTCGCTATGGCCGCTTAACCTCTACTTTTAACTGCGGTTATTAATG
>NZ_BHGL01000007.1:450546-560965 GCF_003864975.1 Sulfuriferula thiophila | reverse complement strand
ATGGCTGCAATCTTTACCTATACTCAAAATTATTGATTGGGGGCTTGGCAAAAAAGTGGGCGTCCATGTATAAAAGTAAGGGGCTGGCCACGTCTGGAGCGCAACGTAGCCCGGAAAGCAAAACAATACCACAAGCCCAACCGAAGCTGCATAACGGCCAGTCCCACTTGACTGCAATGTTAGATGTGAACAGCGTTTCTGCTACGGCATAAGCCATAAAACACCCCCAGCACACGAATACACCACCACGCACAACAATGCTTGTTTTCTTAAATAATCATGCTCTGGTGGCAGTAAGTTGTTATTAAACACCCAGGCTGGGGATAGGATGGCGTACTGCTTTGACCATTTCTCTATGCCAACCACGTGTTGGTATGCGATTGCCCAAATGATCAAATAAACGCCAACTGCCATTATGGCGATTATAAGGAGGAAAACTTTTGCGATTATTTCCATAAGGCGTCATCTAACGTTATTTAGACACCTGTTTGGTGCCGATTAAAATTAATAAAACAGATCGAAATAGCAATTAACCAAACTCAACCCTACCCCCACCCTGCTGCGCTATCATCTGCGCCAGGCTGGCAAACATTTCGCTGCCATCGCGCGAGTTGCGCCAGGCGTTGTCTTCCCATTTGTAATGAAAGCCACCGGATTTGGCGGCGACCCACATTTCATGCATGGCGGCCTGGCGGTTGACGATGATCTTGCCGCCTGCGCCGCAGTCAATTTCGAGAACATTGCCGGCGGCGAGTTCGAAGTCGACATCGCCGTCGGCGTTTTCCAGGGCGGATTCGATCTGGCGGAAGGTTTCGTCGGTGAGTTGGTTAAATTCGGTTTCGGTCATGGTGGTCCCTCATGATAGACTTCGTTCATGTTCGTTTACTTAAAAGACATTGATATGCAACGCCGTGCTTTTACTTACATTATTCAGGCCATATTGTGCGCCGCACTGTTATCGCTGACAGGCTGCGGCACCAAAGGCGCATTGTATCTTCCCCAAAAACCGACTCAAACGCAAGCGACTCAACCATGAATGTGACTGATTTATCCCCTTTTAACGCCGCTGATTTAAACCATATCGCGGAAACTTACAGTACGCCTTGTTATGTCTACGACCACGCCACGCTGGAGGCGGCATACCATGCTTTCGATCAGGCTTTGCAGTCGCGGCCTCATCTGGTGTGTTACGCGGTGAAAGCCAACCCTACGCTGGCGATTCTGAACACTTTTGCCCGCCTCGGCGCGGGCTTTGATATCGTGTCCGGCGGCGAGCTGCAGCGTGTGCTGGCCGCGGGTGGCGATGCGGCCAAGGTGGTGTTTTCCGGTGTGGGTAAAACCAGCGACGAGATGCGGCTGGCACTGGCGCACGGTATTTTGTGCTTTAACGTGGAATCGGAGAGCGAGCTGTACCGTCTCAACGAAGTCGCGGGCGAGATGGGCCGGATCGCGCCGATCAGCTTGCGCGTTAATCCCGATGTAGATGCCAAGACCCACCCGTATATCTCTACCGGGCTGAAAGGCAACAAATTCGGCGTGGCGCATGAAGATGCGCTGCGTCTGTATCGTCTGGCTGCGGCGTTGCCGCATCTGGAAATTACCGGTATCGACTGCCATATCGGTTCGCAACTCACCGAAACCCGACCGTTTGCCGATGCGCTGGATCGCGTGCTGGCATTAGTCGATCAGCTCGCGCTGGAAGGTATCGAGTTGCACCATCTGGATCTGGGCGGTGGTCTGGGTATCTGTTATCAGGATGAAACCCCGCCGCTGGTGCAGGATTATCTTGGCGCGCTGCTGCAGAAACTCGAAGGCCGCAAGCAGACCATACTGGTGGAGCCGGGTCGGGCGCTGGTGGGCAATGCCGGCGTGCTGCTGACGCGGGTGGAATACCTGAAACAGGGCACCGAGAAAAATTTCGCTATCGTCGACGCGGCGATGAACGATCTGATGCGCCCTGCCCTGTATGACGCTTATCACGCTATCGTGCCGGTCAATCCGCGCGATGACGCCACCGAGGTTTATGAAATTGTCGGACCAGTGTGCGAAAGTGGCGATTTCCTTGGCCACGAACGGCCTTTGGCGCTGGCCGAGGGCGACCTGCTGGCGATCAAATCCGCCGGCGCTTACGGCATGTCGATGAGCTCGAACTACAATACCCGCCCGCGTGCTGCCGAAGTGATGGTGCATGATGGCAAGGTAACGCTGGTGCGGGAACGCGAAGCGATACTGGCACTGTTTGCGCTGGAGCGGGTGCTGGGCTGATGCGTTAGCGTGAACCTTGGGCGAAAGGCATTGTCCACTAAAGACACGAAAAGCACGAAAAAATGCAAAAACGAAACAAATGCACTTAAGCATGATTTGACCGTGGTGGTTGCCTGTTAGCATAAGAATTGAAGAGTCTGTGGTTTATTTTCGTGCTTTTCGTGTGGTTCGTGGACAGCCGGCAACATATGTAAATAATCAGGAGATGCGCCATGCTCATACGTTCTACCAAGGATATTCCGTCCTCTGAAATTACCCCGGAGGCGGTGTATCTGCGCCGCCGTCAGTTCATGCAGGCTGGGGCGGTCGTCGCTGCCGGAGCATTGTTGCCAGGGGTGAGCGAGGCCAGTGTGCGATTGGCGGCGGTGGTGAATAACCGCTATAGCACGCCGGAGAAGCAGACGCCGTACAAGGACGTCACTACCTACAACAACTATTACGAATTCGGTACTGACAAGTCCGACCCCGCCGAAAACGCACAAAACCTGAAAACCCGGCCGTGGACGGTAAGCATCGAGGGCGAAGTCAAACATCCCAAGGTGTGGGATATCGACGCGCTGCTCAAGGCTTTCCCGCTGGAAGAGCGTATCTACCGGATGCGTTGTGTGGAAGGCTGGTCGATGGTGATTCCATGGGTGGGTATTCCGCTGGCGAGTCTGATCCGGCAGGTGGAGCCGACCGGCAATGCCAAGTACGTTGAATTTACTACGCTGCACGACCCGGCACAAATGACCGGGCAGCGCCGCGCAGTGCTGGACTGGCCGTATATCGAAGGCCTGCGTCTGGACGAGGCGATGCATCCGCTGACCATACTGGCGGTGGGTTTGTACGGGCAGACCCTGCCCAACCAGAACGGCGCGCCGATACGATTGGTTGTGCCGTGGAAATACGGTTTCAAGAGTGCCAAGGCCATCGTGCGTATCCGCTTTACCGAGCAGCAGCCGGCAACAGCATGGGGACGCAGCGCGCCGAGTGAATACGGCTTCTACTCGAACGTGAACCCTGCGGTCGATCATCCGCGCTGGAGTCAGGCCAAGGAGCGCCGTATCGGCGAATTCTTCAAGCGCGACACGCTGGCGTTTAACGGTTACGGCGATCAGGTGGCACAGCTGTATCGCGGCATGGATCTGCGGAAATACTATTAATGGCGGTGGCATCGGCGGCACAGCTACGCTGGCTCAAGATCGGGGTGTTTGTGCTGGCATGTTATCCCCTGCTGCGTCTGATTTTCCTCGGGGTGACGGATGGCCTCGGCACCAATCCCATCGAATTCATTACCCGTTCCAGCGGCACCTGGACGCTGGTTGGCCTGATGCTGACGCTGACGGTGACGCCGTTACGGCAACTGAGCGGCTGGAACAGCCTGCTGCGGGTGCGACGCATGCTCGGCCTGTTTTCATTTTTTTATGCCTGTCTGCATTTCATTACCTACATCTGGCTCGATCAGTTCTTTGATTTTGCCGCGATCATCAAGGATGTGTACAAGCGGCCGTTCATTACCGTGGGATTCAGTGCTTTTGTGTTGCTGATCCCGCTGGCGCTGACTTCCAGCAATAACATGATTCGGCGTCTGGGTGCCAGACGCTGGCAACTGCTGCACCGGCTGGTGTATGTGATTGCCATACTCGGTGTGCTGCACTACGCCTGGCTGGTGAAAAAGGACCTGACCCAGCCGCTGATCTACGCGGCGGTACTGACCGTATTATTGGGCTGGCGCGTGTTGCACCGGCGGCGTTAATTGATGAAAACCGATAAACCCGAAACTGCCCTGCTCTGGCTGCGCCGTGATCTGCGTCTGCACGATCATGCCGCGCTGCACCATGCGGCGATCGCTGCCGGGCAAGTTGTGGTGGTGTTCATCTTTGACAGCGAAATATTGCAAGACTTGCCGCGGCAGGACCGGCGGGTGGAATTCATCTGGGAGTGTGTCAGCGCATTAAAACGGACGCTGGAGGCGCGTGGCAGCAGTCTGGTTGTGCGCCATGGCTCGGCGGTTGAGCTGATTCCGCAACTGGCCGCAGAATATGATGCCGATGCGGTATTCTGCAATCGTGATTACGAGCCACTGGCTTTGCAGCGTGATGCGCTGGTGGCTGAGCAATTGACGGCGGTGGGTCGGCATTTGTACAGCTACAAGGATCAGGTGGTGTTTGAATGCGACGAGGTGCTGACGCAAACCGGTAAGCCTTTTGGCGTATTCACACCGTACAAAAATGCCTGGTTGAAAAAACTCACCCCACTATACCTGCAACCCTATCCAAGTGAGGCTGATTACGCCCCGCTGTTGCCGCAAAGCATGCCGGAGCTGGCTGAGCTTGGGTTTGAGCGCAGCAATTTACAGCAACTGGGTATCAAGACCGGTGTGGATGGTGCAGCACAATTGTGGGAGGATTTTGTTGAGCGTATCGACCGCTATCAGGATGCCCGCGATTTCCCTGCCATTAAGGGGCCGTCGTATCTGTCTGTGCATTTACGCTTTGGTACCCTTTCCATTCGCCAGTTGGTGAATTATGCCTATCACCATGGCGGTGCCGGGGCGCAGACCTGGCTATCGGAGCTGATCTGGCGCGAGTTTTATCAGCAGGTATTATGCCATCATCCTGAACTGGCGTTAGGGCATAGCTATAAATCCGACTTTGATGCTATCGTCTGGCCGAATCCACCCGGGCATTTTGAAGCCTGGTGTCAGGCGCGCACTGGCTATCCTGTCGTCGACGCCGCAATGCGTCAGCTCAACCAGACTGGCTATATGCATAACCGCCTGCGCATGATTGCCGCGTCGTTTCTGGTGAAGGATCTGCATGTGGACTGGCGCTGGGGCGAGGCGTATTTTGCTGAACAGCTGCTTGACTATGACTTTGCCGCCAACAATGGCGGCTGGCAGTGGTGCGCGTCCACTGGCTGTGATGCGCAACCGTGGTTCCGCATCTTTAACCCCGTCACCCAGTCACAACGCTTCGATGCTGAAGGTCGATTCATCAAGCGTTATCTGCCTGAGCTTGCCGCCGTGCCAGCCAAATTAATTCATGCGCCCTGGCTACTGTCAGCAGCACAGCAACAGGATTTCGGGGTGAAAATCGGGCAGGATTACCCAGCGCCCGTAGTCAATCATGCGCAGGCACGGGAGTTGACGCTGGCGTTGTTCAAGACGCATAGTGCATCAACTGGCACGCCGGATTAACTTATACACAATCCCAGATCGGCCGTGTGCGGGCACACCCAGCGCGGATATTCGCGGGTTGTGTCGATGCAGCCTCCCTCGACATAGACGCCTGTAGGCTCGCGCAGTCGCAGCATTTGCGTCAGGATACGTTCGACCTCGACGGGGTCTTGCATGGATTCGCTCACCCGGGCTTCTACTACGGATTCGTCGAGCTGCAATTCACCGGCCAGATCATGATAAGTCGCGTTGCGCCAGTGGTACAGTTCCAGGCATTTGCTGGTCAGGGTGTAGGGCTGGTCGCGTTTCCAGAAATTGCTGAATAACCCGTTGCCGAGATAGAACACCCATGAACCTTCGTAGCCCATGATATCCGAGGAATGCGGGTCAGGATTGCGAAACCACAGGCGGTCGCCGGGGACATAGTATTTGGGTGGTAACGGCGTTTCCATGGAGCCGTATTCGCGTAAAAATACATCATGGAATTTGCCCGACATAATGGCTTGTTGTTCCCATTGTTGTTGCAGTTGCTGGTGCAGCGCCGGGTTGCTGGCCATGAGCTCTTGCGCGATACCGAGCAGAATGACGTATTCGGTGGCGCGGTAACAGGAGAATGAATACAGCTTACCGGAGTCGTCGGGTTGTGTGGCTTTCTGCAGTGCCTTGATCAGGGGTTGGCCTGGCAATACGGTGAAACCGTTTTCTTCACTGTAGGTCCAGTATTCCGCAGGGCGTTCTGCTGCTGCGGTATCAAACGCCATTGCGGTGCTGCGTCCGGCTGTGACTATGTTGTGGCGGATGCGCACCGCCGCTTGCAGCTCGTCATGACTTGGAAATTCGAAAGCCACCGGACTCAGCAGCATGGCCAGCAGGATTTCTCGCGTCAGGTCTGTGCTGCTGGTTTGGGTGTCCAGTTGCAGGTGGGTGCATAATTGCATGGTGTCGCAATCAGGCGCCCACTCGCCTGCAATTTCCTCGTGGAGCAGGAAACGTATGCTATAGCGGCCTGATTCTGCAGACAGGATGGTGTGTACAAAACGGTGCAGCTTCAGAGTTTCCAGTTGTTGCTGCAAAGCTTGCTGGGCGGTGATTATGTGCGCTAGTGTGGGGCTTTGTATCAGTATGCCACCCTGTTCAGGGTGGTGATGCATTGAGGTGGTGGTGCGCAAGCTTGTCTCCATAAGCAGCATGATATTTTCAACAATATCATGCAGTTGCTTACATTTATCTTACGTCTTAAGCATTTTCTATTCTGTTATTCATGCTCGGGATTCACCAGCCCGGCAATTCAGGCGGCATGCCGGTTGTCATTGAGGGCAGCATCTGTCAGGGCCGTTTGCGGTGCGAGTAGCACCTGCAGTTCAAGATCGCTCATTTTGACTATTTTATCGGTAAGCGCATCGATGTCGCTCACAATCTGTCTGGTCTGGGTTTTGATCTGGGTCAGCAATTCGTTAACCTGATGGCTGGCTAGCAGTTTTTCCAATTCCAGCACTTTATCGCCGCCAAACAAGCGTCCAAGCAGGGACGTATTTTCTGCCTTGTCGAGCACTTTCAGGTGTGTGCGTATTTCCAAATAAGCAGCTTTGGATTCTTCCATCATGCGGAACAAGGCGAGCTGCGATAAAGCCTGGTGTTCGGCACAGTAGCTGCGGTCAGCATTATTCGTCAGACTTTGCGCATAGGCAAAAGGCTCATCCAGTGATAGGCCTTCGATGAGTGCGTGAACGTGATTGACCAAAGCCTTATGGGCTTTTTTACTGTCGCGCAAGCAATTGATAATGGCTAACTTGTTCATGGTTTTCTCCTGCAATTGAGTTCGGTTGGTTCCATTGTAATGACTAATTGAAAAGACGACTGTCAACAATTGTTAACTCACATTGCAGGACTTTTGAACAGGAAATACGGGCTTATCAGGCCGAATTTCAGGGTGGCGTATTAGGTACGGAATTGCGCGGGTTTTTAAGCGACTGGCGGATCAGACAACATAAAACAGGATGGTAAAATAATGCGCAGCACTGCCAGCAACGACGAACAGATGCCAGATGCCGTGCCAGTGTTTGAATTTGTAATCGTAGGCATAAAAGATGATACCGCCGGTATACAGCAGCCCGCCAGCGGCCAGCCAGATAAATCCGGCAGTGCCTAATGCGTGCATCAATGGCTTGATGGCGGCGAGCGCAACCCAGCCCATGAGCACGTAGATCACCACGGAGAGTATTCTGGCCGAGTTTTTGGGACGCAGCTCTTGCAGCATGCCCAGTATGGCTAGCGTCCATACGATAGCGAGCAGTGTCCAGCCCCAGGTGCCGTGCAGTGTTACCAGACAGAACGGCGTGTAACTCCCCGCAATCAGGAGGTAGATTGCCTGGTAGTCGAGTTTGCGCAGCACGTCTTTAGCACGACCGCGCAAGCTATGATAGAGCGTGGATATGGTATACAGCAACACCAGCGTGGTGCTGTAAATGGAGATGCCGATTATCTTTAATGCATTGCCGTGCAGTGCAGCCAGTACGATCAGCAGTACCCCGCCAGCCAGCGCCAATACGGCGCCAACCAGATGGCTGATTGCATTGAAGCGTTCGCCATGGTACATGCTGGTCGTCGGCTGGCGTTTACTGCTGTGGCTGTGCTACAAAAATTTCCACACGACGGTTCTTGGCACGGCCGGCGCTGGTGTCATTCGACGCAACCGGCTCATGTGAACCACGGCCATTGATGGTGAAACGCGCCGGCGCAACGCCACGGGTGGTCAGGTAATCACGGGTGCGCGCGGCGCGATCCTGTGATAATGGATTGTTAATCGCATCGCTGCCGGTATTGTCGGTATGGCCGACAATAGTAACCATAGTGGCCGGGTTGTCATTGAGGCTGCTGGCGAATTTATCCAGAATCGCGCGGAAATTCGGTTGTATGTCCGAACGGCCGGTTTCAAATGAAATGTCGCTAGGAATCTCCAGTTTCAAACGGTTATCCGGCGTCTGGCTGACTTGTACGCCAGTTCCCTGGGTAGCTTGCTCCATCTGCTGTTTCTGCGCTTCCATTTTTTTCGACCATATATTGCCGGCAACTGCACCGGCAATACCACCCAGGGCTGCGCCAGTGGCTGCACGGCTACCGCCACCCCCCGCTGTTGTGGCGCCGATGATCGCACCGAGGCCGGCGCCTATTCCGGCACCTGTCGCTGTGCCTTTTTGTGTTTCCGACATATTGGCGCAGCCGGTGAGTGCAATGCTTGCTACGAGTGTACTGATGAGTAATTTACGCATTTTGAATCTCCAGGAGGGGTGACTGTTACAGTTAACGTACTTAATTAATGAAAGCTGCCGGTACCGAACAGGCCAATCAGACCAATGATGATCAGATAAATAGCCACGATCAGATTCAGCATTCTGGGCATGATCAGAATAAGGATGCCGGCGATGAGTGCAACAAGTGGGCCGATGGTCAGGTGCAGATTCATGGTGTGAGTCCTTATTCTGGAAGTGTCATGGTTAAATTCGGCTCGATATTGCTTTCGAAGCAGCGATACGTTTCTGCTGATTCGGAATTTGATATTACTCTTTTTGAATAAGTAAGTCTGTGCGCTAGGGAACAGAGTGTCACAGGCAGAAAAGTGCAGTATTTATTAAGAGTGTTATCAGCTTGAAGCGGCAGCAGGCGTTGCTCTGTTGCCGGTTTATTCGCCGAAATAGGCTTTCTTGATATCCGTGTTGGCGGCAAGTTCGGCAGCAATATCCTGCTGGGTGATTTTACCGGTTTCGATAATGTAGCCGCGATCACTATGGGCCAGTGCCAGACGGGCATTTTGTTCCACCAGCAGTAGCGCTACACCTTGCTGATGTGCTTCCTGCAGGGTGGCGAAGATGGCGTTGACCATCAGCGGCGCCAGGCCCATGCTCGGTTCATCCAGCAGCAGCAGGCGCGGGCGCGACAGCAGGGCTCGATTGATGGCGAGCAGTTGCTGTTCGCCGCCGGAGAGTTGCCCGGCTGGCTGTGCTCGGCGTTCGCCCAGACGCGGATAACGTTGATAAATGGTGTCGATTTCCTGTCTGACAGCGGCGCTGTCGCGGCGGATATAGGCACCCATTTCCAGATTTTCGGCAACACTGAGCCGGGAGAAGATGCCGCGCCCTTCCGGCACCAGCGCGATACCGAGCGGCACGATCTGATACGAGGGCAAGCGGGTGATGGGCTTCCCGGCAAAATGTACGCTGCCGCCTGCGCTGGGCAGCATGCCGGCAATGGCCTTGAGCAGCGTGGTTTTACCGGCGCCGTTAGCACCAATCAGGCACACGCGTTCGCCTTCGGCTACGCTCAGGCTGACGCCTTGTACGGCATGGATTTGCCCGTAAGCGACGCGTAATTCGTGGATGTTGAGCAGTTCGCTCATGCTTCTGCCCCCAGATAAGCGCTGATGACGCGCGGATTGGTGCGGATCTGTGCCGGCACATCTTCGGCAATTTTTTCGCCAAAATCGAGTACCGCAATGCGGTCACACAGGCTCATCATCAGTTTGACGTCGTGTTCGATCACGATCAGGGTCAGGCCGAGCTGGTCGCGCAGGGTACGGATCAGCTGTTTCAGCGTGTCGCGTTCGGCGGGGTTCATGCCCGCTGCCGGTTCATCCAACGCCAGCACTTGCGGGACGGTCGCCAGTGCGCGGGCGATTTCCAGACGGCGCTGGTCGCCGTAGGACAGATTTTTTGCCAGCGTGTTGCTGTGCCGGGTAATGCCGACCAGTGCCAGTAATTCCTGGGCACGCTGGCGAATGGCGGCTTCTTCGATGCGTGTGCCGCGGTTGCGCAAAATGGCGCCGATAATGCCGGCATGGGTACGGGCGTGGCGGCCGACCATGACGTTTTCCAGCACGCTCATGTCAGCAAACAGGCGGATGTTCTGAAACGTGCGGGCGATGCCGAGTTGCAGTACCTGATGCGGTTTCATGCCCAGCATAGTCTGATTGTTGAACCATAATTGCCCGCTGCTGGCAGTGTACAGCCCGGTGAGGATGTTGAACAGCGTGGTTTTGCCGGCACCATTGGGACCAATCAGGCCGAGAATCTCGCCTTTACGCACCGACAGCGACACTTCATGCAAGGCGCGGATACCGCCGAAGTGCTTGCTGATGCCTTCTACGCGAATAATGTCAGGACTCATTGTGATACTCGCGCTTATGACGATTGGACGGCAGCAGTCCTGCAGGACGGAACAGCATCATCAGGATCAGCGCCATGCCGAACAGCAGCATGCGCAAGTCGGTGGGATCAATCACCACATGACCGATCCAGGCACGTTGCCAGTCGCCGACGTAGCGCAAGGCTTCTGGCAACACGGTGAGCAGGATGGCGCCGAGCACAACGCCGGGAATATTACCCATGCCGCCGAGTACGATCATGCACAGGATCATGACTGATTCCATCAGATTGAAGCTCTCTGGGCTGATGAAACCCTGGAATCCGGCGAACAGGCCGCCAGCCACGCCGCCGAAGGTCGCGCCCATCGCAAATGCCAGCAGCTTGATATTGCGTACGTTAATGCCGGTAGCCTGCGCGGCCAGCTCATCCTCGCGAATCGCTGCCCAGGCCCGGCCGATGCGGGAATCCTGCAGGCGTAGCGCGATAAAAATAGTGACGAGGGTGAGTGCTAAAAACAGATAGTAATACAGTTGCGGCGAAGACAGCGTAAGCCCGAACAGATGGTGGGTCTTGCCGAACGAAAAGCCGGCGATGCGGATAGGGTCGATCAGGTTGACGCCTTGCGGGCCATTGGTAATGTTGACTGGCGCGTTGAGGTTGTTGAGAAAGATGCGGATGATCTCGCCGAAGCCGAGGGTGACGATGGCCAGATAATCACCGCGCAGCCGCAGTGTCGGCGCGCCCAGCAATACCCCGAACAGTCCGGCGGCAGCAGCACCGATGGGCAGCAATGCCCAGAACGGCAAGTGCAGACCAAACTGCGGCGAAGCCAGCAGTGCGTAACAGTAAGCGCCGACTGCATAAAATGCGATATAGCCCAGATCCAGCAGGCCGGCATAACCAACCACGATGTTCAGCCCCACTGCCAGCATGATGTACAGTAGCGCCAGGTCCATCACTCGTACCCACGAGCGACCCAGCCCGGCCTGTACCAGTATGGGTAACAGCGCCAGACCTACGGCGAGCACGATAAAGGTAAGCCATACCGATTTACTGCGTGTTTTCATCAGGCCCGCTCACCGACGCGTTCGCCCAGCAAGCCGGAAGGCCGGATGATCAGCACTAATATCAGCACAAAAAAGGCGAACACATCCTGATAGTTGCTGCCGAGGAAGCCACCGGTAATGTCGCCGATATAACCCGCACCCAGGCTTTCGATTACGCCCAGCAGCAAGCCGCCGAGCATGGCGCCGGCCAGGTTGCCGATACCACCCAAGACCGCTGCAGAGAAGGCTTTCAGACCGAGCAGGAATCCCATGTAATAGTGTGCCAGGCCGTAGTAAGCACTTACCATAACGCCGGCAACAGCGGCTAGCGCAGAGCCGATGATGAAGGTGAGCGAGATAACGGTGTTGGCGTTTACGCCCATCAGGCCGGCCAGTTGTGGCGATTGTGCAGTGGCACGCATGGCGCGGCCGAGACGGGTGCGCTGTACCAAGAGCGTCAGTGCAATCATCAGTACCACCGAGGTGATCAGGATGACAATTTGCACATCCGTGATGCGTGCGCCCAGAAGATTATGATAGCCCTGCGGCAGGATGGGAGGAAAGGATATATATTGGCGGCCCCAGATCAGCATCGCGACGTTCTGCAGTACGATAGACACGCCGATGGCGGTGATCAGCGGTGCCAGTCGCGGGGCATGACGCAATGGCCGGTAAGCCACGCGCTCTATGGTATAGCCCAGTGCCATGCATGCGGGAATGGCGGCGAGCAGACCGAGTAAGGCAACAACAACGCCGGGTAAATCCACTCCGGCACCGATCAAGGCAGAAATCACTGCCAATGCGATCATCGCGCCAAACATGGTGACTTCGCCGTGGGCAAAGTTGATCAGCTCCAGTATGCCGTAGACCATGGTGTAGCCCAGCGCAACCAGTGCGTATACGCTACCCAGCACCAGCCCGTTGATCAGCTGTTGCACGAAAATATCCATCAGCCGGCCTACTTACTGTTCTGTATGGTTTGCAGGGTTTGCCACTTACCGGATTTAACCTGGTATAAGGTGACTGCGCCATCAGTCAGATCGCCTTTGCTGTCAAAACGGATATGTCCGGTGACGCCCTGATAGTCTGTTTTGGGCATCTCAGCCAGATATTTGGCCGGGTCGGAGCTATGTGCGCGTTGCATTGCTGCAACCATTACATATACCGCATCGTAAGCATAGGGTGCGTAGTTCTGAATTTCCCCGAAGCGGGCGTTGAATTTCTCTTTGAATGACTTGCCACCGGGCATGCTGTCGAGTGGCAGGCCGGGGTTGGAGGCAATGGTGCCTTCCGCGTCACTATTAGCCAGGCTGATAAATTTAGGCGTCTGCATGCCGTCGCCACCCAATAACTGCGCGGTCAGACCTAGCTGCTTCATCTGTTTCGCCAGCGGGGCAGCTTGTGGATCCATGCCGCCGAAGAACACCACTTGCGGACTATGCGATTTGATCGAAGTCAGAATCGCCATGAAATCGGTGGATTTGTCGGTGGTGTATTCGCGGGCGACTACGCTGCCGCCAGCGGCTTTGACCGCCTTTTCGAATTCATCAGCCAGACCCTGACCGTAAGCGGTGCGGTCGTCAATCACGGCGACATTTTTGGCACCAAGCTGTTTGACTGCATATTGACCCAGTACCTGACCCTGCTGTTTGTCGTTGGTCATGACCCGGTAAGCGGTGTTGTAGCCCTGAGCGGTATAGCTGACGGCGGTGGCTGACGGGGAAATTTGCGGGATGCCGGCATCAAAGTAAATTTTTGAGGCGGGTATCGTGGCGCCGGAATTCAAATGACCAATTACACCGACGATGCCATCATCGACCAGCTTCTGCGCCACGGTCGTTGCGGCTTTAGGATCGGCCTGGTCGTCTTCTGCAATCAGGTCGATGCGGACTTTTTTGCCATCCAGCGTGAGCCCTGCTGCGTTGATTTCATCTACGGCCAGCTGTGCACCATTTTCATTGTCTTTGCCGAGGTGTGCCTGAGGCCCGGTCAGCGGTGAGGCGGAGCCGATTTTGATAATATTATCGCCGCCGGCGGTCTGGTTTTGCTTGCTGCAACCAGTGACAAAGAGGGTGGCGACAAGTGCGGCCAATAGGGTGTTGCGTAGCATGGGCTTCAAGGGACTGCTCCGTAGAATAACGTAATGTAACAAACGCTTTTGTTATACCACAAAGCCTTACGCAGGTGAATCCAGGCCCCAAAAAAAACAGGCCGACATTACTGTCGGCCTGTCATTGTGCAGCATGACATCAGTTTTGCAATGCCAGTATCCATTTGACGATAACACGCAAGTCTTCGTCTTTAACTTGCGGGTTAGGTGGCATAGGGATCTGACCCCATACACCGGCACCGCCCTTTTTAACTTTGTCCATCAGATGGGCTTCGGCAGTTTTGTCGCCTTTGTACTTGGCGGCGACATCTTTGTAAGCCGGGCCAACGATTTTCTTGTCAACGGAGTGGCAAGTCATACAGGCGTTCTTTTGCGCCAAGGACAGGCCAGTATTGTCAGCTGCGCTTGCTTGGCTGGCTACCATCACCAACGCGATTGCTGCGGCGTTAATAATCAGTTTCATGTGCTACCCCTTAAAGTTAATTGCGATAATGAATTGTATATACTATTTCGGTGCATGATAGCAGATAGATGCGCTAGTTCCGCACAGTACATACCTACTGTGCAGCGTCGAGCCAGGCTAATAAAGGTTGCCATTGCTCACGCTCGCGTTCGGTCAGTCTGGGTGGTAAATCAAACACGCTTTTGCCTTCAAACGCGGCATTAATATACGCCTGGGTTTCCTGCAAATGGGCAAGTACCGGCAGGTTGTTTTCCAGCAGGAATGTTTCGAGGATCGACGCGGCGCGGGTGCGTGGCGCCACGCGCATGCCGACCATGCCTATGAAAGCGCGTTCCTTGCGTATGGCTTTTTCTTCCTGCAGCGCGTTTAAAAAAGAGCGGCTGGCTTCTATGTCGAACAACGACGGCGCGATCGGCACGATCACCCGCTCCACCAGTTTCAGCGCACGTTCCAGGTTTTTACCGTGCAAGCCGGCTGGCGAGTCGATAATAAGCCAGCCTTCCCGCCCTGTTGTGCCCTGAGCCCGATCGAACAGCCAGATCGGTGGCAGCTCGGCTGCGCGGCGTGCCAGCCAGACTGTCGCTGATTGCTGCTTGTCCAGATCCAGCAGGCGCACATTTTGCCCTGCAGCCGCTAAAGCACCGGCAAGACTGACGGCCAGCGTGGTTTTGCCACTGCCGCCCTTGGGATTGGCCACCAGAATTGCGCGCATACCGGATTTGCTCACCATGTACCCTTATTTCTTGCGTTCGATCTGGGTCACATCACGTACCGCACCGGTGGCAGCCGAGGTGGTCATCGCCGCGTAGGCACGCAGTGCGACTGACACCGAGCGATTGCGATTAACCGGCTGCCAGGCTTTGTGGCCACGATTCTCCATGTCGATACGGCGGCTGGCCAGCACTTCATCGCTTACTGCCAGATGGATGCTGCGCTTGGGGATATCGATTTCGATGATGTCGCCTTCTTCTACCAGACCGATGGTGCCGCCTTCGGCTGCTTCAGGCGAGACGTGGCCGATACTCAGCCCCGAGGTGCCGCCGGAAAAACGGCCATCGGTAATCAGCGCACAGGCTTTGCCCAGACCTTTGGATTTGATATACGAGGTCGGGTACAGCATTTCCTGCATACCGGGGCCGCCCTTAGGCCCTTCATAGCGGATCAGCACGATATCGCCGGCTACGATCTGGTCGGCCAAAATGGCTTCAACAGCGCTGTCCTGTGATTCAAAAATACGTGCCGGACCGCTGAATTTGAAAATGCTTTCATCCACGCCGGCGGTCTTGACGATACAGCCATCTTTGGCGATGTTGCCATGCAGTACCGCCAGGCCACCCTCTTTGCTATAAGCGTGCTCCAGACTGCGGATACAGCCGGCTGTGCGGTCAGTGTCCAGGGTTGCCCAGCGTTTGTCCTGGCTGAATGCAACCTGGGTGGGTACGCCTCCGGGGCCGGCACGGAAGAATTTTTTCACTTCTTCATCGTCTGTTTGCATGATGTCGTATTTTGCCAGTGCTTCTGCCATGCTGGCGCTGTGCACGGTAGGCAGATCGCGATGCAGCAGGCCGGCGCGATCGAGTTCGCCGAGGATACCCATTACGCCGCCAGCGCGATGCACGTCTTCCATGTGGAACTGCTGGGTAGCCGGTGCGACTTTGCACAGGTTGGGCACGCGCCGGCTCATGCGGTCGATGTCATGCATGGTGAACGGTACGCCACCTTCAAATGCCGATGCCAGCAGATGCAGCACGGTATTGGTGGAACCGCCCATGGCGATGTCCAGCGCGATGGCGTTTTCGAACGCGCCAAACGAGGCGATACTGCGTGGCAGCACGGTGTAGTCATCCTGCTCGTAGTGGCGTTTGG
Organism: Sulfuriferula thiophila; assembly: GCF_003864975.1. Classification (NCBI taxonomy): domain Bacteria; kingdom Pseudomonadati; phylum Pseudomonadota; class Betaproteobacteria; order Nitrosomonadales; family Sulfuricellaceae; genus Sulfuriferula; species Sulfuriferula thiophila. The sequence goes on along the minus strand of NZ_BHGL01000007.1, from coordinate 544,917 downwards.
CCAGATCGACGATCAGACGGCCCGCTTTCAGGAATAATTGTTCGCGATCGGCGTGGGTAGCCAGTGTCGAACCGTTACCCGGCAGGCTCAGACCCAGCGCTTCAGTCAGGCAGTTCATGGAGTTGGCGGTAAACATGCCAGAGCATGAACCGCAGGTCGGGCAGGCGGAACGCTCAATCTGTTCGACTTCGGCGTCGGTTTCCTTGTTGTCGGCAGCGGACACCATGGCATCGACCAGATCCAGTTTCATCACTTTGCCGTGGATAGTGGTTTTGCCAGATTCCATCGGCCCGCCGGAAACGAATACCACCGGGATATTCAGGCGCATTGCTGCCATCAGCATGCCGGGGGTGATTTTGTCGCAGTTGGAAATGCACACCAGCGCATCGGCGCAATGGGCATTGACCATGTATTCCACGCTGTCGGCGATCAGTTCGCGCGAAGGCAGCGAATAGAGCATGCCGCCGTGACCCATGGCGATACCGTCATCGACGGCGATGGTATTGAATTCCTTGGCGACGCCGCCGGCTTTTTCAATTTCGCGCGCGACTAGCTGGCCCATGTCTTTTAAATGCACATGGCCCGGTACAAACTGGGTAAACGAGTTGGCAATGGCAATAATCGGTTTTTCGAAATCGCCGTCTTTCATGCCGGTAGCGCGCCATAATGCGCGGGCTCCAGCCATATTACGACCCTGGGTTGTGGTGCGTGAACGATAAGTGGGCATACTTAACCTTTAATCTAATGCGATAATAATGCTAATTTTATCCCATTCTCAACAGCCATGCTTATTCATCCACAATTTGATCCTGTCGCTATTGCCATCGGTCCCCTTGCCATACGCTGGTATGGACTGATGTATCTGCTCGCATTTATGTTGTTGCTGGTGCTGGGGCGATTGCGCATCAAACAGCACCCAGATGCAGGCTGGAACATCAAACAGCTGGACGATGTGCTGTTTTATGGTGTGCTGGGCGTGGTGCTGGGCGGGCGGCTGGGTTACGTATTGTTCTATAAATTCAGCTACTATCTGGCGCACCCGATAGAAATTTTTTATGTCTGGCAAGGTGGCATGTCGTTTCATGGCGGCTTTCTGGGCGTGGCATTTGCGCTGTGGCTGTTTGCGCGCCGCGAGGGCAAGCCCTGGCTGGCCATAGCCGATTTTATCGCGCCGCTGGTGCCGCTGGGTCTGGGTGCCGGGCGTATCGGTAATTTCATTAACGGCGAATTATGGGGCCGTCCGACTGATTTGCCGTGGGGCATGGTGTTCCCGAATGTGGATCTGGTGCCGCGTCATCCTTCCCAGCTTTATGAATTCGGGCTGGAAGGCCTAGCCTTGTTTGCCTTGGTGTGGCTGTATTCAGCACGGCCACGCCCGGTAGGCGCGGTGTCGGGACTGTTTCTGATCGGCTATGGCACGTTCCGCTTTCTGGTGGAATTTTCGCGTGAACCGGATGATTTCCTCGGTCTGCTGGCGATGGGGCTGAGCATGGGACAATGGCTATCCGTGCCGATGATTATTACCGGTATCGGCATCATGTTCTGGGCGTATCGTAAGCAAGCAGGAAAGATCAATTAGATAAGGATGCCGAGATCATGACACTGACCGAACTCCGTTACATTGTTGCTGTTGCCCGTGAGCATCATTTCGGACGAGCGGCTGAGGCATGTTTTGTATCGCAGCCAACATTGAGCGTGGCGATCAAAAAGCTGGAAGAAGAGCTGGGTATTGCCATATTCGAACGCGCTAACAACGAAGTCAGTGTCACCCCTATCGGTGCGCGTATCGTTGAACAGGCCGCGCATATTCTGGAGCAGACCGGTACCCTCAAGCAGATTGCCCAGCAGGGTAAAAATCCCTTGATCGGCAGCTTGCGTCTCGGTGCCATTTTTACTATTGCTCCGTATGTGCTGCCGCATCTGATCCCGGCCTTGCATAAGTTGGCCCCGCAAATGCCGCTGCTGCTTGAGGAAAATTTCACCCGTAAACTGACGGAGAAACTCAGGCAGGGTGAGCTGGACGTCATCATTATTTCATTACCATTCGACGAGCCGGGCATGGAAACACTGACGCTGTATCACGAGCCGTTTCAAGTTGCATTGCCATCTGAGCATCCCTGGCGTGACAAGGCCAGTGTCGATGTGAATGAGCTGACCAGTGAAAATATGCTGCTGCTGGGTTCCGGGCACTGTTTCCGCGATCAGGTACTGCAGGCCTGCCCCGCGTTGAACCGTTCTTCCGCACCTTCCGGCAGCATACAGAAGACGCTGGAATCGAGCAGTCTGGAAACCATACGTTATATGGTGGCTTCCGGTGTGGGTATTACCGTCATGCCCTGTACTGCGATTACCCAGACACCCATCGAGCAGGGTCTGCTCAGTTTCCGTCCGTTTACCGCACCGGTGCCGGATCGTGCGGTGGCACTGGCATGGCGCAAAAGCTATCCGCGCATGGAGGCTATCGAGGCATTGCGTCAGGCCATGTTGCAATGCAAGTTGCCGTGTGTGAGCTGGGTGCCATCGCTGTCTCTAATTTAATTACCGCCGCTTATTTTTCTGAAGACTATGTTGCTGGCTATATGCTGTATAACTATAATTATAGTTTTTAGCTATCAATATTATCGTTATAATCAATTAGATTAATTATGTTGTGTTGCGTAGGATAGCAACTGTGAGCACACGCTCCCAACCAACTAACAGGAGAATCATGATGGCAAACACAGAATCAGTTACCGTTAAGAATATCGAAGCCGCTTTTGCTGGCGAGTCCATGGCTTATATCAAATACATGTACTTCGCTAAAATGTGCCGCGCTGCAGGCGATGAAGCAACAGCCAAGGTGTTTGAAGAAACTGCGGCGCAGGAAGTCATGCATGCTTTCGGCCATCTGGATTTGCTCTACCCTAAAGACACCATGACCCCGGCACGCTGCCTGGACATGGCGATAGCAGGCGAAACCTACGAGTACACCGAAATGTACCCTAACTTCCGCCATGCAGCCGTTGAAGAAGGCAATCATGCAGCGGTGGCTGAAATGGACGAGCAAATCGCCGAATCCAGAGAACATGCCGAACGCTTCCAGGCAATGCTGGAAAAAGCAGCCAAGCGCTTTGCTGCATTGGCCCGAGTAGAAGAGAAACACGCTAATCACTACCGCGACACCTTGGCTAAAGTCCAGGCTGCGTAATTAAGTAATTTACTGATCAGGAGATAAAAAATGAAAGCATGGCAATGTATCGTATGTGGTTTTATCTATAACGAAGAAGCGGGTTTGCCTGAAGATGGCATTGCGCCAGGCACACGCTGGGAAGACATTCCGGAAGACTGGGCTTGTCCGGACTGCGGCGTAGCCAAGGCGGATTTTGAGATGATAGAAGTTTGAGTTTCAGGTAATGTTGATAACGCGGGTCGCACGATAACAGGGTTGACTCAACAGGGAGAATCCTGAAAAATCGTGCGATTCCCGCATCTTTGCAGAAATTATAAATACAGAGGTTTTTATGCAACCCATTATCATAATCGGTAGCGGCATGGCGGCATATACGTTGGCGCGTGAATTTCGCAAGCTCGACAAAGAGATGCCATTAACGGTGATTACGGCTGATGATGGCGATGCGTATAGCAAACCTATGCTGTCGACGGCGCTGGCGCAGAACAAAATGCCGGATCAACTGGTCAATGCCAAAGTGGAGAGCATGCGTGAGCAGCTCAACGCGCAAATCCTTACCCATCAGCAGGTACAGGCAATCGACCCTACGGCTAAGCAAGTGCACTTAAAAGATCAGACCCTGGCGTACAGCCAGCTGGTGCTGGCGCTGGGTGCAGACCCGGTACGGCCGCAACTGGCTGGCGATGCGGGCAGTGCTGTACTGTCAGTGAATGATCTGACGGATTATGCCCGCTTCCGTGCTGCGATTGTTAATGCCAAACGGGTAACGATACTGGGCGGTGGCCTGATCGGCTGCGAATTTGCCAATGATCTGGCCGGTGCCGGTTATCAGGTCGATATTGTTCATCCTCATGCTTACCCGCTGGAGCGTTTGTTGCCAGAGGCAGCAGGGGTCGAGCTTAAAAACAACCTGGCAAAGATCGGTGTAGTCTGGCATTTGCAGCGCATGACGGTCGCGGTGGATCATCAGGGTGATAGCCTGCTGGTAAGTCTGAATGATGGTTCGACTATCAAAACGGATGCGGTGTTGTCGGCCATCGGTTTGCGCCCCCGCATTCAACTGGCGCAGCAGGCGGGGATCCAGACTGGGCGTGGTATCCGGGTTAATCGTCAATTGCAGACCAGCGTTCCTGATATCTATGCGCTGGGCGATTGTGCAGAAGTCGAAGGCCATGTGCTGCCATACGTATTGCCATTGATGGCGCAAGCGCGTGCGCTGGCTGCCACATTGTCCGGCACGCTGACCGGCGTGGCGTATCCGGCGATGCCTGTCGTGGTGAAAACGCCCGCCTACCCTATCGCGGTGGCGGCGCCGAGTGTCGCGGACAGCGCAGTCTGGGCGGTGGACTGTCAGGAGGATGGCATCTGCGCGTTATATCAGGATGCACAGGGCCAACTGCTAGGCTTTGCGCTGACCGGTAAAGCCACGCAACAGCGTCAGGCACTGGCGAAACAGTTGCCGCCGATCCTGGCAATGCAGTGATCAGCTAAATGGCAATAAAAAAGGCCGTACAGAGTGATCTGTACGGCCTTTTTTGTGCCTGCTGCTTTAGGCTTTATCGGCTTGTGCAGCTTGCTCTTCAGCAATTTCCTTGTGTACTTGCGCCATGTCCAGTTCGCGGACTTTAGCGATCAGTTCATCCAGACCGGAGGCTGGCAGTGAACCTGGTTGCGAGTAGATGATCACTTTTTCGCGGAATATCATCAGCGTAGGTATGGAACGGATCTGAAAACTGGCAGCGATGCCTTGTTCCACTTCGGTATTCACCTTGGCAAAAGTAATGTCGGTATGCTTTTCAGCAGCCGCTTCAAACGTTGGTGCAAATGCGCGGCAAGGGCCACACCACGGTGCCCAGAAATCAACAATGACAAAATCATTATCGAGTACGGTGGATTCGAAATTTTCCTGATTGAGTTCTAGTACGGCCATGTGATGCTCCTGATAAAAAGTCCCGTTACATTAGCATGAGATTCACATCATGTCACTTTGTGAGGATGGCCTGATCATACAAAGCAAATGTCATAGTAATCGGGCTATGTTGGGTAGCGCACAGACTGCGCTGATGCATAAAACAACAATGAACTTATGGTTTAGAAATAGATGGCTAAATTTCATTAAACACTGCGCTACCATTTCAACCCATTCAAACAAGTCTTCTGTGTCCGTTTCAAATTCTGTCGGATACCGTATCCGAGTGCTGGCAGGGTAGCGTTACTGGCCAAAATAACCACTATGACTACGGCCGATTAACAATCAGGAGGATAAAAAATGCGTTATAAACTTATTGCTTTGTCGATGCTGCTTGGTATGACTACCATAACCACAGCTTGCGCCTCTGGACAACGGACCAGCGAGATGGCGGTGGGTATCGCCTTTCCAGGTGTCAGTATCGGCATTAATATGCCGGCGTACCCGCGGCTGGTCCCGGTGCCTGGTTATCCCGTCTACTATGACCCATATGCGAATTCGAATTACTTCTTTTACGATGGCTTGTACTGGGTGTTCTATGATGACAACTGGTATGCCAGCAGTTGGTACAACGGGCCATGGGACAGGATAGGCTACGATTATGTGCCGCTGTATGTGTTGCGTGTGCCAGTGCGTTACTACCGTCAGCCACCCGTCTATTTCCGTGGCTGGCGCGATGATGCGCCGCCACGCTGGGGTAAGCACTGGGGGCGTGACTGGGAGCAGCGTCGAAGCGGTTGGGATCAATGGGATCGCCGTGCCGTGCCCGCCCCTGCCCCATTACCGGTTTACCAGCGCGAGTATTCTGGAAACCGATATCCTCATGTAGTCGAGCAACAACGTTCGCTCCAATCTGAGCATTATCGCTATCAACCGCGGGAGCCGGTGACGCAGCAGTATTTTCAGCGCCAGGAGCAACCAATTCAGCAACGGCAGCAAGAGCAGCAACATCAACAGGAACAACAGGTTCGACAACGCCAGCTGGATGAGCAGCGGCAACAGGATCAACAGCGCCAGCAGGGTCAGCAGCGACAACAGGAGCAGCAAAACCAGCAGCTTGAGCAGCGGCAGCGCGAACAGCAAAATCAGCAACGCCAACTGGATCAGGAGCGGCAACAGAACCAGCAGCGCCAGCAAGGTCAGCAACGGCAGCAAGAACAGCAACGCCAGCAGGACCAGCAGCGTCAGCTAGATCAGCAGCGGCAACAGGATCAGCAACACCAGCAAGGTCAGCAGCGGCAGCAGGAGCAACAACGCCAACTGGACCAGCAGCGTCAACAAATGCAGCAAACTCAGCAACGCCAGCTAGATCTGCAGCGGCAACAGGACCACCAGCGGCAACAGAATCAACAGCTGCAACAGGATCAGTCTCAACAACGTTCACAGGGTAATCCTCACGCCACGGATCAGGACAATACTCCTGCGCCGCATGATAAATCGTGGAAAAATCCGAACGAAGAGCGAGATCAATATCGCCAGTAATTTGGACGGTTTGTAATCATCCGGGTGGTCAGTGCTAACACATCAACAAATTTGTTAGTGCTCACCATATTTTTTCTATACGCATACTCAAGTTTGAGGCGATTGATCTGGTTCGAAGAATGCCTGATTAGGCGTTTGATATCCAAGCGGTTTTCTGGGTCGAAGGTTAAAGCAGTCCACCGCCATATCAATCCCCTGCTGCGCAATGGTGGTGAAGTCCCGCATTTTTTGGAAATGCGACCGTATCAAACCACTGATGTTTTCATTGGTATCGCCCCCAGGGATGCATAGAAATGTGTGAAGTAAAATCCGTCATCAGCTGTTTGGTAACGGTGTCGTACTCGGCGAACTCCTGTTCGTTGTCAGAAGTGATGGCATGCACTCTATGCCGATAAGGTTGCAGAGCAGCCCAACTGTCTATGAACCGCCCTGCCTGCGTAGTCTTGCGCTCGACCTTGCGGATCAGGGTAATCCCCCTGTCGCCAATCCTGCTGCAACATGTTGGAATCGTTATCGCAGATCCGTTTGAGTGCCTCTTTTGATTTACTTCACCCTACTTTCCCGATTGGCCCAGTGCTGTGAAATGACGCCACCTATTGCCAGTTGTAAAGGGTGATAAATCATAATTGGCATGAGGATAAGACCTAATGCAGGATGGGCACCGAATATCAGATGTGCCATGGGTAGCCCGGAAGCTAGAGTCTTCTTGGAGCCGCAGAAGATGGCAGCGATGCGGTCCTCCGTAGAAAACCCGAGCAGATTCGACAACATGCGGATCAGTAGCAATACAACAAAGAACAGTACAGCCGCGCCGACGAGCGTTTCCACTAGCACCATGGGGCCATAGTGTGACCATATGTGTTGCTGTACTGAATCGCTGAAGGACGTATAAATCAGTGTCAGGATAGTCAGCCGGTCTACCATTTGTATCCTGGATCTGTTGCGATTAGCCCATTGATGCAGGAGGGGGCGGGCGAGCTGTCCCAGCGTAAGGGGCAGAATCAACCACAACAGCAAATCGATAATCACCGGTCCAACTGAGAAGTCGCTACCGCTGTGACCCAGTATCCATGCCATCCACAAGGGAGTCAGTACTACACCGATGAGACTGGAAAGCGTGGCGTTGAACACTGCTACGGACACGTTGCCACGCGCCGCTACGGTGAGTGCCACAGAAGAGGATACAGTAGAGGGCAGTGCACAAAGGTAGAAAAATCCAGTCTGCAAATCTGCCGACATCCAGCTGCCGGTAAGATTGAGGAGACCCCATCCGAGCAATGGAAAAATTAGAAACGTGCTGGCCTGGATTAAAAGATGTACCTGCCACCGTAATGCACCGTCCCGTAAAGCCAGTACGCTTAGCCCTAGGCCGTTGAGAAAAAATATCAGGGCAATTCCCATTTTGTTGAGTAACTCTGGATGAAGAAAGCCACCGTGGGCACCGGGGGCCGGCCACAGAAAAGCCAAGCCGACAGCCATTAACATACCCTTGAGAAACCAATCGAATTTGAATTTCATGTCATATTACCTTTACCAAGTTCGATTTTCGGTAGTATTACCATGCGGCTACACTGCCATCGCTGCGGGGGTCTTCGCCTCCCTCAATCCAGCCTTCTGGGTGGCGCACCAGCGCACCAGCATGACCCATACGCTCGTCGAAATCCGCCACCACTTCCACGGGATGCCCTAGCTCACGCAATGCCTGAATGAGGATTGGCGAATAACGTGACTCCAGTTTCAGCGTCGTGCTTTGTTCTGCCCAGGTTCTGCCCAGCAGCCAGCGGGGTGCAGCTACCGCAGAGCGTACGTTGTGATCGCCCCATACATAGCGCGAAAATACTGCCGCCTGAGTCTGTGGTTGACCTTCGCCGCCCATGGTGCCATAAACCAGCAGGCGCCCATCATCCAGGGTGGCCATGGCCGGATTGAGTGTATGAAACGGCTTTCGCCCAGGTTCAAGGCTGCGTAGTTGCCCCGGACGAAGGTCAAAGGAGCAACCCCGGTTCTGCCAGCAGATACCGCTGCCCGGCAGTACCACACCGCTGCCGAACTCGAAGTAGATACTCTGTATCATGCTCACAGCCCGACCCGCAGCATCTACCGCACCGATCCAGGTGGTATCGCCATCGGAGACGGGAGCAGGCCAAGAGCTGGCATGTTCCAGTGGTACACGTGAGGCCAGGGCATCCAGCATTTTTCCGTTCAAAAGGTTAACCGGGTCAATCTGCATATGAGCGGGGTCGGTTACATACTTGTCACGCACTAAAAATGCCCGTTTGGTGGCTTCCACTAGCGCATGAATACCCTCTACGTTATCTGGACTCCATCCGGTTTGGCGAATGCGGTCGTAGATGCCGAGTATTAGCAGCGAAGCCAGTCCCTGGGTTGGTGGTGCCATGTTGAATACGGTGGCATTGGATAAGCGCAATTGCAGAGGTGGTTTTATCTGTGCCTGATGCTGGGCTAGATCGTTTGTTGTGAGGGGGCTGCCGATCGTGGCCAGATCGATCCCCGTTTGTTGTGCCAATTCACCCCGGTAGAAGTCATCCGTACCTGCCCTGGCCAACTGTTCCAGAGTAGCCGCCAGTGCCGGGAAGTAATGGCGCTGGCCATAGCTTGGTACCTGTCTCTGATTCAGGAAGGTATCAGCAAATCCGGGTTGAGCAATCAGATCGGCTAATTTGGCGCGTGTGTTCTCCTCCTGACTGCGTGTAACAGGGAAGCCTTCCCTAGCGTAATAAATCGCACTTTCCAGAAGACGCGCGAATGGCAGACGGCCGCCCCATCGGGTACGACTGAACTCATAGGCGGCCCCCCAACCGGACACTGTACCGGCAACCGTATTCGCTGCCAGCGGGCCGCGCCATGGAATACTTTTCCAGTCGCCATAGATCGCGCGAGTGACGCCTGCGCCTGTTGCGCCACAGGCATCGATCGATTGCATGGCCTGCCCGGGTGCATGCAACAGCCAGAAGCCATCCCCTCCGATGCCGGTCATGTGCGGGTAGACAACCGCCAGTGTGGCGGCTACCGCAATAGTCGCTTCGATGGCGTTGCCGCCCTCACGAAAAATATCGAGACCCGCCTGGGATGCTAGAGAGTGAGGGGCAACAACGGCGCCCCTGCTGCCAAGAATAGGATTCATATTGTACTGCATCTCCATTTTATTTAATTGTTGTCGGCAGTCGTGTTGGCCCAGACCGGTGCGACTCGGGTCGTGGCATTCCGTGCGGAGAGCAGGTGGGTTCGCATGGCTCGGTAGGTCGTAATCACATCGTGCGACAGGATAGCTTCCACGATGACCGAATGCTCCTCAAAAGATTCGCCCATCCGCTCCATGTTGCGAAACTGGGTGCGACGAAAAGGGGATATGCGGTGGCGTAAGCTCATGGCCAGATCTATCAATACCGGGTTATGACAACCTTGAATGATGGTGGTGTGCAGCTCAAGATTAACCACGTCATAACGGTTCATATCCCCGGCCTGCATAGACAACCGCCCCTGAACATGCAGCTCACGAAGCTGAGCCCGTTCGTTTTCGGTCATACGCAGGGCGGCATGGCGTGCACAGGCTGCTTCCAACTCTCCGATAGCCTCGAACATCTGGTCGAGCTGTTCAGGGGTCATGGCCGCCACCACCGAACCGCGGTTGGGACGGTACTCTACCAGGCCCATGATTGACAACTGCTTCAAGGCTTCGCGTACGGGCGTACGTGACACATTAAAACGCTCGGCTAGGCTTACTTCATCCAGATGGGTGCTCGGGGCAAAATTGCCCAGTACAATTTCGTCGGCTATTTTTCGGCAAATTTCGTCTGCCAGACCACCCCTGCTGCGTGTGTTTTCCTGGGATTCAGTCTGACTCATGCGGCCTCCGTGAAAGGCAGGATAGGATGGAAACAGGCCAGAGATTCACTGCCTCGAATGACAGTCGGCGGGTGCTCGCGCTGACATTGCGCGTCGCTGCGTGCGCAACGGGGCGCAAAGCTGCAACCCGGTGGCAGGAATGCCAGATCCGGCGGCGAGCCGGGCACGGCCATCAGGACTTTTCCACGATTTTCCATCCCCACGCTGGAAGCCAGCAGTCCGGCGGTGTAAGGATGCCGAGGCTGGCGTACGATCTGAGCTACCTGCCCTTGCTCAACAACGCGCCCTGCATACATCACGGCAATGCGATCTGCTATTTCTACTGCGGCACCGATGTCGTGCGTTACGAAAATGACAGACATCCCCGTTTCCTGCTGCAATTCACGTAGCAGTAGCAATATCTGAATCTGCACTGAAGCGTCCAGTGCAGTGGTCGGTTCGTCTGCCAGCAGCAATTTCGGCTTACAGGCCAGTGCCAGAGCGATCATGGCCCGCTGCCGCATACCGCCGGAAAGCTCGTTTGGATAGGCGTCGAAACGTCGTTTCGCCTGGGGAATCTGCACCCTGTCCAGCATACTCAACGCTTGCTGGCGGGCGGTTTTCTCATCGATGGCTTCATGTATGCGGATCGCCTCGGTGATTTGCTGACCGATCGTATAGACTGGATCAAAGGCCAGTCCCGGCTCCTGAAAAACCATCGAGACGGTGCCACCCCGGTAGAGCTCTAGCTCACGTCCCTTGAGCGCCAGCACATCACGACCGTCCACACGGATATGGCCGCTGATATGGGTATTGTGAGTCGGATACAGGCGCAGCAGGGTGCGTAAAGTAACGCTTTTACCTGATCCTGACTCGCCCAACAATCCGAGCACTTCGCCCTTCCCGAGTTCGAGGTTGACCTGATTGAGGGCGCTGGCAGTTCGGTTGCCGCAAAACTCCACACTGAGATCCTGCAGGGAGACCATGTTCATACTGAAATCTCCTGATTGCTTTTCGGGTGGCCTGAATGATTGTTATTCATGTGGCAAGCTACCAGATGTTGCTCATTTCCGCCCACAGTCATGAGGGTCGGGGTTTGTGCTTCGCAGACCTGATGTGCATGTGAGCAACGCTCGCGGAATCGGCAGCCGCCGGGCGGATTGATTGGATTGGGTGGGTCGCCCATGAGAGGCGAGGCCTGAGTGCGATGATCGGGATCCATGGAAGGCACTGCGGACAGCAATGCCAGCGTATACGGATGCGCAGCCTGACCATAGATATTCTCTACCGGCCCGGTTTCTACGACTTCACCCAGGTACATGACCATCACATGATCGCTCAGGTAATGAACCACATGAAGATCGTGAGAAATGAACAGATACGTGAGTTGTCGTTCATCCTTAAGTTCCTGAAGCAAGTTAAGAACCTGGGCCTGAACCGATTTATCCAGCGCCGCCACCGCCTCGTCGAGTATTACCATCCTGGGATCAAAGGCCAGCGCCCGGGCGATATTCACCCTTTGCCGCTGCCCGCCGGACAGTTCGTGGGGATAGCGGGCACCAAACTGATCAGGCTCCAGACCGACACGGGCGAGAAGGTCCCGCGTGATTCGATTGGCTTGTGTTGCTGAAACACCATGGATTTGGGGTCCATAGGCGATGGTCTCAGTGATGCTGAGTCGCGGATTAAGTGAGGCGTAAGAATCTTGGAACACCATTTGCAGGTTGCGGCGAAACTCCTTGAGCTCAATGCCGCCGTATTCATCCACACCTTCGCCGTCGAAGATCATGCTGCCACTATCCACTGCCATCAGGCGAGCAATGAGGCGGGCCGTAGTGGATTTTCCGCAGCCGGATTCGCCGACAATGCCCAGTGTCTTGCCCTTAGGTACGGAGAAGCTTACGCCGTCCACAGCATGGACGAATTGACGCTTGCGTGTAAGCAGGCTGCCCCGTACCGGAAAATATTTTTTCAGATCACGTACGATCAGCAGGGGTTGGGCCGGACCACTACGATCTGTGACAGGGAAATTGATCTTCATCGACGAATGTCCATTGCGGTACGCACGCTATCTGCCAGCAGATTGAATGCGATTGAGGTTATAAAAATCAGCACGCCAGGTAAAGCTGCCAACCAGGGGTTGATATAAATGGCCGATCGCAGGGTATTGAGCATCAGACCCCACTCAGGCTCGGGCGGCTTTACGCCCAGGCCCAGGAAAGATAACCCTGAGGCAAGAATCATACTGACACTCAACAGCCCCGTGCTATAGACGAATACCGGGCCCAGTACGTTGCTCAGCACATGGACACGGATAATGGAAAATGTCCCCGCACCGCTCATACGGGCCGCTTCAATGTAGTCCAGTTTGCGTACCTGCGTAGTCACGCTCTCAGCTACCCGCACTACCTGGGGAATGAAGATCAGGCTCAGTGCAATCAGACTGTTGCTCATACCTGGCCCCAGCGCGCCGGAAATCGCCACCGCCAGCAGTACTGATGGAAACGCATAGAATACATCCAGCACGCGCATGATGACCATATTTACCCAGCCGCCCGCGTAACCCGCAAAAAGACCCATGGATGTTCCTATGACAAAGGCGACTAACACCGGGATGACACCCATCAGCAATGAGATACGCCCGCCGTACATTAGCCGGGAAAGCATATCCCGACCAAGCTCGTCGGTACCCAGCAGGTGGCCCTCGCTGCCTAGCGGCAGCAGACGGTGCAGCATGCTGGCCTTGTAGGGATCAGCGGGCGAGAGCCAGGGAGCAAAAACGGCAGCACCTACAATCAGCAGCAGGATAAAGGCGGTAAACAGTGCCATCGGGTCGTGTAGCAACTGATACCACACTGTGGCCCAGTAACTGCGACTGCGTGCTGCCGCCACTGCGGATAGTGGCATAGAGAGAGAATTTGTCATGGTCACGTTCAGTTCCGACCCATGCGCGGGTCAATCATGGGTTGCACAATGTCCACGATCAGATTGAGGACGACGAAGAACATGCACAACACCAAAAGTGTGCCCTGAAGCAAAGGCATGTCACGCTGGAAGATTGCGGTATTAAGCAAAAAACCGGTACCCGGCCAGGCGAAGACCGTTTCTACCAGAATCGAGCCGCCCATAAGGTAGCCGATTTGCAGGCCGGCTACAGCCAGTACAGTGGGCGCCGTATTCTTTGCGATATGGCGGAAGACGGCGCGGCCAGATAAACCCCTGGCCCGCAAGGCCATCACAAATTCCTGCTCCAGCATATCAGACACCAGAGCACGCACGGTGCGGGTGATGATACCCATGGGAATGACCGACAGCGTCAAAGCCGGTAGCACCAGATATTGCAGATGTTCGAAATCCCACAACCATTCACCTGAACCTCCGGGACCTGCGCCCATCGCTGGCAACCAGCCCAGCCAGATAGAGAAAATAATGGTGAGTACAAGGCCCAGCCAGTAATGCGGGATACTCACCCCGATCACGGAAAGCGCCGTAGCTAGCCGGTCTATCCAGCTGTCACGATGGTACCCGGCCAGCGCACCCAGAATGCAACCCACCAGCACGCCCGCGAAGGAGGCAAAGCCTGCCAGCATCAATGTGTTACTGACTGCGCTCATGACTTCACCCGTTACTGATCGGCCTGAAGCAATAGAGGTTCCGAGATCTCCCTGCACAGCCCGCAGTAGCCACATACCATACTGAACGGGAACAGGCCGATCCAGGCCGTAAGCGCTCTTTAAGCTTGCAATGACATCTGCAGGCGCATCGGCTGGCGCGATCGCATTGAGAGGGTCACCCGGGGCCAGATAGACCAGCATGAAGGACACCACCGTTACGCTGAGTGCGATGGGGATGGCATACAGCACACGCTTGAGTATATAAATTAACATGAATCGCTTTCTTCAATTCCGCCACCGGCCGGTGAAAGGCCGGCGGAGCACGGCCAGATGGATTACATACGAATGGTGGTCAGATCTTGAAACCAGTGCTGAGCCTGCACAAATTCCTTAACCTTGGGTGAGAGTGCGTGCGGGTTAACATCATGAACTACCCACAACATCAGCGCATCATTCACCATGGTTTCGTGCACTTTGGCCAACAACCCGTCTTGGACTTTGGTGTCGAAGGAAGTGCGAATTTTATCCACCATCTCATCAACCTTGGGGTTGTTGTACCCGCCCCAGTTCACACCATTTGGTGCAATATAGTGACTGTCCACGAAACGGGTGATGCCATAGAATGGGTCGGCAGTGACGTAGGCCAGGTTGATAGCAGAGATTCCTTTGCCAGCATTCATGTCGGCCTTAGCACCGCTACGCCAGTGCAGGTACAGATTCTCCAGTTCCACTACTTCGAAGCTTACTTGAATATTCACTTCTGCCAGACTCTGTTGGATGAACTCGTTCATGGGTAATGAAAGCATCTGGCCTGTGCCGCCCTGAGCGATGATTACCTTTGCTACCAGTGGATGCTCTTTGCTGTAACCTGCCTCGGCCATCAGCTTACGGGCAGCGGCGAGGTCGTAGTGTATTTTAAACGTGGGTTTGCCGAACCAAGGGCTGGTGATATCCATTTGCCCTGTGGCCGGGGTCGCCAGACCATTGAGCAGCTTGACGACTGCGTCCCGGTCGATGGCCAGATTGGCGGCTTTTCTCACGCGGATGTCGGCCCAGGGTGAACCGGGTAATGTTGAGAAATGATAGGGCCAGACGTGTGGGGTGATATTCTGTACAATCCTGAAACCAGCACTCTTGAGTTGTGGCAAAACATCAGGCGGTGGTGTCTCGATGATATCCACCTGGCCATTCAGTAAGGCGTTGACCCGTGTCATCGCATCGGGAATTGGTATCAGCACGATACGATCAGTTTTGGCTATGCGCGTCTTATCCCAATAATCCTTGTTCTTCACCAGGTCTGCGCGCTCTCTGGGCACCAGCTTATCCAGCTTGAATGGGCCGGTTCCGGAAGGATGAATAGCGACTTGGCTCCAGTCTTTGCCCATTTTTTCCCATTGTGCAGGGCTGGAAATCAAAAACCAGGGTAGTTGATAGGGAAACAAGGCATCTACGTCCTTTGTGGTAATCTCCACGGTATAGTCATTCACCTTGCGATAAGAGGCGATGGAAGGGATGCGTGGACGTACTTGGGCGCTTTGCTTGGCATCGAATTGCGGCGATTTGTCAGCCAGTACCTTATCCAGATTCCAGATCACTGCATCTGCTTTGAACTCCGAGCTGTCATGGAACTTTACGCCCTGACGAAGGGTGAACAGCCATTTTTTATGATCCTTGGCATCCACTTTCCAGCTAGTGGCCAAGCCTGGTACCAGTTTGCCGGGATGATTGCTTATATTTGCTTCCCATGCAATCAATGGGTCATAGAGAGTATGGCCGGTGAACTGGTAAGCACCTGCCCCTCGGTCAGGCTGCCCTGTGGTGAGTGGAATATCGGTCATGGAAATTCCATAACGTGCAATAGTTTCGGCGTGTAAGCCACCATTAAGGGAAAAAATAAATGGCAAAACTGCAAGCCACCGGTATGTTTTATTGCTGATAAGTTTCATGAATATCTCCAAAGTTGTGAAAAACATAAGGAGGTATTGCATGTAATGTGCCAAAAATGATGTTTTTGAAAATGTATTTTATAAGCAGTTGTTAAACGATGAATAATCTTGTGTATGTTTATTGTGAGGTGATTTATTTACATATAAAACAGCTGAAAGTACCTGATAACATTGTATGCAAATGCACTTTTTATGAGCATAAAGATGATGGATTGTGTCCAATCCAGGGCGCGGAATAAATACGCCAAGGAGGAAATTTCGTCGATGAAGGGTTTATTTCAGGCATGGAATTAAAGGCTTTCGACAAAGCTTTTATCCAGCTTTCTTCAAGATGTAAATCTGATATCGTTTTTCCGGGTAGGGTGTGTAGTGAATTTTTGCAATTCCGACTGGCTGGTCAAAAAAAGCATGGATGCTAGCGCACCCTACTCGCTTGACCAGCCTCGCCTGAAAATTGTATTTCAAACTTGAATCTGCGATCTATTAAACAATATCACTCTGTGAGGACGGGCATTCGATGCCGTTTTCACTGGCCTGCAGCCAGTGGCCGTCACGGATACGCTGCACGCTGACCACCGGCATCACCCAGATCAGCCCATCGCCAATCTGGCTAGTGCGACATTCGCGCATGATGACTTCGGTAATGGCATCGACCATTTCATCACGGGCAATGATCGACACCATCACCTTATCGGTGAAGTCGGTCAACTCCGCACGCAGACTGCGGCGGTCGATAGATTCGGGCGCAGTAAAGCCTTCACCCCGAAATATGGTTACGCCGGGGAAATGGGAAATGTCGCGTAGTGCTTCACGTAATTGCGACAGGCGTTTGGGGCGAATAATGGCACGAATTTCTTTCATCGTCGTTCCTTAGGCTTCAATAGGCGGTTCATCGAACCATTTATACAGTGCGGGTAACACCACCAGCGTCAATAGTGTCGATGTGATCAGGCCGCCAATTACTACGATAGCAAGCGGGCGCTGGATTTCCGATCCGGGCCCGGTGGAGAACAGAAACGGTACCAGACCGAGCATGGCCACGGTGGCAGTCATCATTACCGGTCGGAAGCGCATCGCAGCACCTTCAGTAACGGCTTCTGCGATGGATTTTCCCTGTTCGCGGAGTGAGCGGATATAGGATACCAGTACTACGCCGTTCAATACCGCCATGCCCCACAGCGCGATGAAGCCGACTGACGCGGGGACCGACAGGTATTCGCCGCTGATGAACAGGCCGATGACGCCACCTATCGAGGCGAATGGCAGCACCAGAATAATCAGGGTAGCCAGACGCAATGAGCCGAACAGCAGGAACAGCAGGAAGAATATGGCGGCAATGGTAATCGGAATAATCACCATCAAGTGGCCCATGGCGCGTTCCATGTTCTGGAATTGTCCACCCCACTCCAGATAGTAGCCTTCCGGCAATTTAATCTGTTTGTCCACCTTCTGCTGCAATTCGGCCACAAAGCTGCCCAGATCGCGGTCTTTCACATTGACGCCGACCACGATACGGCGCTTGCCCATTTCGCGGTTGATCTGGGCCGGGCCTTCCACCACATTGATGCGCGCCAAGTCACTCAAATTCACCTGTGCGCCGGATGGCGTGGTGATTAGAATATGGCGGATGGTTTCAATATTGTCGCGGAATGCCGCAGGCAAGCGTACCGTGGCCTGGAAACGGCGTTCGCCTTCAAAAATCTCCGTCGCCACTTTGCCGCCGATGGCGGTTTCGATCAGATCCTGCACGTCCGACACGTTCATGCCATAACGCGCGATGGTCGGACGATCAATGTCGATGACCAGATATTGCTGACCGGTAACGCGATCGACGCGGATATCCTGCGCCCCCGGCACGGTGCGTGCAACTTTGGCGATGGCATCGGCTTTGCGCTTGAGCTCGTCCATATCATCGCCAAACACCTTGATGGCTATATCCGAGCGCACGCCAGTCAACAATTCATCCACCCGATCTGAAATCGGCTGTGCCATCACAATTTGCACGCCGGGTAAAGCTGCGAGCTTGGTGCGGATGGCTTCAGCGATATTGTCCTGAGTCCAGCCTTTTGGCCATTCGTCGCGCGGCTTTAGGCTGACGATGGGGGTGGATTCGTTGGGGCCTTGCGAATCAGCCGGGCTTTCGCCGCGACCAACACCGGATACCACTGACTTCACACCGGGTACCTGCATAATCAGGCGCATACCTTCCTGTTCCATGCGCACGGACTCTTCCAGCGAAATGTTAGGCACGCGGTTAATGCCGGGCACGATGGAGCCTTCCTTCATTTCCGGGATGAAGCTGCTGCCCAGGAACGGTACCAGCAAAATCGCGCCGGCAAAGGCGGCAATGCTGATAATCAGGGTCTTGCGTCTGTGCAGCAGCGCAGTATTAAGCAAGTGCAGGTAAGGGCGCTTGATGGCCGCGATGAGACGCGTGTCGTGTTCGGCACCGCCCTTGAGCAGGTAAGACGACAACACGGGCGTGAGCGTGAGCGACAGTACCAGTGAAATGGCCAGTGCAATCGAAATGGTGAACGCCAGTGGCGCGAACATTTTGCCTTCCATGCCTTGCAGGGTCATCAGCGGCAGGAATACCAGAATGATGATGCCGACGCCGAATATTACCGGTGTCGCCACTTCCAGTGACGCATTGAGGATGATGCGTACCTTGCTTTCGTTTGGCTTGGCATGGCCCAGTTTGCCGAAAGCGTTTTCCACCATCACTACCGAGCCGTCAACCATCAGGCCGATGGCGATAGCCAGACCGCCCAGTGACATCAGATTGGCAGACAGGCCCAGCTGATTCATGGCTAAGAAAGTCAGCAATGGTGTGAGTACCAGTGACGCGACGACGATCAGCGAGGAGCGTACATCACCCAGGAACAGGAATAATATGATAACTACCAGTACCACGCCCTCGATGAGCACCTTGGTTACGGTGCCTAACGCGGCATCGACCAGTTCCGAGCGGTCATAATACGGTACGATTTTAATGCCGCCCGGCAACATGCCTTTGGCATTGATTTCAGCAACGCGCGCCTTTACCCGGGTTACCACTTCCTTGGCATTGCCGCCCCGTGCCATGATGACGATTCCGCCCACCGATTCGGTGGTGCCGTTTTTAACGACTGCGCCATAGCGTACTTCGTGGCCTATCTTGACTTCGGCTACTTCACGTAAGAATACCGGTACGCCGTCTTTTTCCTTGACCACAATGGCGCGGATGTCATCGAGGTTCTTCACCAGGCCGATGCCGCGGATTAAATATTGCTCGGCGCGTTGCGGCAGTATGCCGCCACTGGCGTTGGCGTTGTTGCGTGCCACCGCCTGGTAAATGTCGGCAATGCTCAAATTGTAGTGGCGTAATCGGTCTGGATTGACCCGAATCTGGTATTCCTTGATGTAACCGCCCTGCGAATTGATTTCAGCCACGCCGGGGATGGAGCGCAGCAGTGGTCGTACTACCCAGTCTTGTGCAATGCGACGTTCGGTTAATTCGGCAATAGTAAGCGCCCGCTTGCCATCGTCAGGGCGTTCCAGCGTGTACTGATAGACTTCACCCAGTCCGGTGGAAACCGGCCCCAGCACCGGGGTGATGCCTTGCGGCATTTTTGGTTGGACTTCCAGTAGCCGTTCCATCACCAGTTGACGCGCAAAGAACACATCGGTTTCTTCGGTAAATACCAGGGTAATCAGCGACAAACCTGGCTTGTTCAGGGAACGCATTTCGGTAAGACCAGGCAGGCCGGTCATGATCACTTCCAGCGGCACGGTAATGCCCCGCTCGACTTCTTCCGGTGAGCGCCCGGTGGCCTCGGTGGCGATCTGTACCTGCACGTTGGTAACGTCGGGGAAAGCGTCGACCGAGAGTTTACGGGTGGCATCCAGGCCGAACAGCAGCATGACTACAGCGATGACGACAATGACCAGGCGTTGCGCCAGCGCACTTTTAATCAGTGATTCAATCACGACTATGCTCCTTCCAGGGCTTGACGATTGCGTTCGTTATTGAGGTGGAACGCACCATCGATCACCACTGGATCGCCCAGCTTGACGCCGGAAATCACCGGACGCAACCCATTCACTTCAGGAGCAAGGCGTACTTCGGTCAATTTGAACTGGCCGGGCTTGATCTGCATGAATACGTAATCCTGATTGTTTTCACGCACAATGGCGGCCGCAGGAACGGCCAGGCGAGGCACTGCTTCGGTGGCAATAAGCATGGTGGCGAGCATGGCAGGTTTGAGGCGGCGCTGCTTATTTTCCACAGCGGTCCGTACCAGAACAGTGCGTGTCTGTGGATTGACCGTGTCGCTGATGTAAACCAGACGCCCGCTGACCTGTTCGCCACCCAGTGCCGGAATTTCGATTGCGACATCCTGGCCGAGTTTGGCGCCAGCAGCTTGCTGTTCAGGCACTTCTGCCACTACCCATAAATGCGACAGATCGGCGATAGTGAACATCGGTTCGGAAGGCGTGACGACCTGGCCCTGAGTGACGTTGCGTTCAACCACGACGCCGGAGCTGGTGGCGGTAAGCGGTTTCAATGAGTCAATGTTGCCGGTTTGTGCGATGCGTCGCAGCGCCGCATCGCTCATGCCCAGCACTTTTAACTGATCGGTGGCAGCCCGGTGTTCAGCCTGCGCCATTTCCAGTGCATTTTCACGGCGCTGTAACTCGGCTGTACCGATTACATCGGCGGTCAGCAACAGTTTCGCGCGTTCGACATTGCGTTGTTCCAGCGCGGCCTGCGAGCGCGCCTTGAGGTAAGCCAGTTGCGCCTGGCCCAGTTCGGCACTGTTCAGGACAGCCAGCACGTCGCCGGCATGTACGCTTTCGCCTAAATGCCGCTTGACCTCAACGACACGCCCGGTGACTGTCGAGCCTATCCGGGCAATGCGCTGTTCATCAAAATCCACCTGTCCGGCAACACGTAATATATCCGTGATGGGGTGGTTGCTGAGCGGGGCGACAGTGATCCGCGCTACGACGGCAGGCGGTGGCGTGACCAGCGTGGGGTCGGCAACGGCGGCTGGTGCAGCAGCGGGTGCGGCAGTCGGTTCTTTTTCGTCTCCGCAGCCACTCAGACTCAGCGTAATCAGGCCGGCCATGCATAGGGTTGTTATGGATGATGGCGTATTCATGGTGCGTTTCCTTCTAAATTTAATGCGGTATAACGCTCTAGTTCGACCAATGCGGCACCTTGTTCATAGCGGGCGGCAATCCAGTCATTGCGGGTAGTGCGATACACCCGTTGTGCGTCCAGGTAGTCGAGGATGCCGCGCTCACCAAATCGATAAGCGGCTTCGGCGACTTTCAGCGCGGCTTCGGCCTGGCGCATTACGCCTTCTTCCAGTGCGGATACCTGCGTGGTAGCAATTTCATATTCGCCTAATGCAGTGACCAGCGTTTGTTTGAGGCTGTAATCCAGTGCGTCATAGCGGTTGCGCGCCTGCGCCAGCTGGGCGGCAGCTACTCCGATTGGACCCTGGCGCTGATTCCATAAAGGCAGCGTAACTTGCACTCCGATGCGAGCCGCATTGATGTCGGGTTCACGATCCCAGTCGGCGCGAACACTGACTTCCGGCGTGCGCAAACTGCGTTCCAGTGCCAGCTGCTGTTGTGCGCGTTGCAGCTCTGCCTGCGAGAGGGCTAAATAAGGATTGTTTTTGGCGATCGCGGCTTTCAGATCGGCACCTGCGAGTACCAGCCGTTGCACACTGTAATCGGCCACGTTAAAGTGGGCGGGCAATGCTCCACCCACTTCACGGCTGAGCGCTGCCTTGGCTTGATCGACGCGTAATTCCGCAGCTTGCCGTGCGCGCTGCACGTTGAGTCGCTCGGTTTCAGCCTTGATCAGTTCGTAACGGGGCGCTTCGCCGCTTGATACCCTGACTTTGACGCGATTGAAGATTTCCTGGATCAGGGTGTCGTTTTCACGAGCGGCTTTCAGTTCTTCCTGGCGGCGCAACACATTAAAATAGGCTAGTTTGATGCGGGAGCGCAACTCGCTGGTGACGATGACCTTTTCACTGGCGGCTAGGGCTACGCCGGATTGCGCAACGCGCTCACGCGCATTGCGCACATTGGGTAAATCCAGGCGCTGGATCAGCCCGACCGTGAGTGCGCTGCCTTCCGCTGCGCCCGGCAGGCGTGCACGTACACGGCCGACTGAGGTTTCCAGCTCCGGATTAGGGTAAGCCCGGGCGCTGACTACACCTGATTGTGCGGCCGCAATGCCTGATTCGGCGGCCTGCACGGTTTGATTGTGAGTCATGCCTAAATCAATCAACTGCTCAACGCTATATGTTGGTGTTGCATCAGCGAGCGCACCGAGCGGGAGCAGCAGTGCAGTGAGTGCGATGGTAGTAAGTGAGCGGATTTTATCCCTGGCGTAATGCATGTATGCGCTCCTCTAATGGCGGGTGAGTCATGAACAAACGGCGCAGCCCTGATACGCCGTTACCGCCGGCGATACCAAAGGCCGCCATTTTTTCCGGTAATGCGGCTGGCTCATGGGTACGGCGCAACGCTTCCAGCGCGGCGATCATGTTGTGGCGTCCGGCCAGTTGCGCGCCGCCTGCATCAGCACGGAATTCGCGCTGGCGGGAGAACCACATGACGATGGTGGATGCTAGCACGCCCAACACCATTTCCGCGATGAAGTAGGTCACAAAATAGGCTGTGCCCTGCTCGTTTTCATTTTTAAAGATGAATTTATCGACCGCATAGCCAACTATGCGTGCCAGAAAGATCACGAAGGTATTCACTACGCCTTGTATCAGTGCCAGTGTCACCATGTCGCCATTGGCAACGTGGGCAATTTCATGGCCGATGACGGCTTCTGCTTCTTCGCGGCGCAGTTGCTGCAACAGTCCGGTGGAGACAGCAACCAGTGCCTTATTGCGATTCATGCCGGTAGCGAAGGCATTGACGTCGGGCGAGTCATAAATCGCCACTTGCGGCATGCCGATGCCTGCTTCTTTGGCGTACATCTGTACGGTGGCCAGCAGCCACGCTTCAGTCGTGTTTTGCGGTGAGCTGATGACCTGCCCGCCGACCATGCGCAGCGCGCTCCATTTGGAAATGGCCAGCGAAATAAAGGCGCCACCCATACCCATTACCGCAGCGAAACCGAGCAAGCCACCCAGATGCAGGCCGCTGGCATCCAGGTAACGGTTCAATCCCAGCACTTGCACGGCTAGCGACAGCACCAGCATGATGCCCAGGTTGGTTAATAAAAATAAGAAAATGCGCTTACCCATGATACTTGTTCCTTGCGTAGAGAATTTCGATACCACCATTCTATAGTTTCGTATTGCGAATTAATATTCGATTATAATTGAATAATTATTCGATAAAAACTGATTATCATGCGCCAGATAAATTACAAACATTTGCATTATTTCTGGGTGGTTGCCAAAGCTGGCGGGGTTGGCAAGGCCGCTGAACAGCTCCACCTCACCCCGCAATCCATCAGTAGCCAGCTCGGTCTGCTGGAAGAATCGCTAGGTGTGCAGCTATTTCGCAAAAGTGGTCGCAAACTGGAACTGACCGATACGGGCCGTCTGGTGCTTGGTTATGCAGAAGCAATTTTCGTGCTCGGTGAAGAAATGCTGGATGCCTTGCATCAGCATCCGGCCAGGCGTGCATTGCAATTCAAGGTGGGGATCGCCGACGTGGTGCCCAAGACCATGGCGTACCAGTTGCTGGAACCTGCCATTCACATGGACGAACAACCAAAAATGCTGTGCCGGGAGGGGCGGCTGGCCGCTCTGCTTGGCGACCTGGCCGTGCATAAGCTGGATCTGGTCATTGCTGATCGCGCCATGCCCGGCAATCTCAATGTGCGCGGATTCAGTCACTTGCTCGGGGAGTGCGGCATCAGCTTTCTGGCCAGCCCGGCGCTGGTGGCGAGTTTCAAGTCGACCAGCTTCCCTGCGTTATTGGCAGAGGTACCGTTGTTGTTGCCGGGAGAGGATGCCGCAGTGCGGCCGAAGCTGATGCGCTGGCTGGACAGTCTGCATATCCGTCCCAATATCGTTGGCGAATTTGATGACAGCGCGTTGCTCAATGCTTTCGGTCAGGAGGGGGTAGGCGTGTATCCGGTGCCTACGGCGATTGCCAAATGGGTACAGCAGCGCTCCGGCAGTGTGCTGCTGGGCACCACCAATGCCGTGATTGAGCAGTTTTATGCGATTTCCACGGAGCGGCGCTTAACCCATCCGGCTGTCGTGGCGATCAGTCAGGCGGCGCGGCAGGCGATGTTTGTGGAGGGTAAGTAAGCAGGGCGGGATATCTGCAAGTAAGCAAATTGTAAGTTTCTAGGTGATATTGTAAGACAGAGGCTGTAACTATAATGGTGCGCTGTGTCTGCCCTGCGCCAGCCGGAAACTTATACAATTTGTTTGCAGGGGAGTTCGCAGGGTGAATAACTTTACACGCCAATACGCCAATTGGGTCGTGACCCATAAATGGCTGGTCACGTTGCTGACGCTGGCGATGATAGTCGCGATGGCGCTGGGCGCCAAACGCCTCACCATGAGTGGCGATTACCGTATTTTTTTCAAGCCGGATAACCCCCAGTTGCAGGCGTTCGAGGCTATGCAAAAAGCCTATACCAAGAGCGACAATATCCTGCTGACACTGGCGCCCGCTGACAAAAATGTCTTCACCCGCAACAATCTGGCAGCGGTAATCGAATTAACCGATGCGGCCTGGCAAACCCCTTTTTCCATTCGTGTCGATTCGATCAGCAACTATCAGAATTCTGTGGCCGATGGTGACACGCTGCATGTGGATGACCTGGTCAAACATCCGCAAACACTGACTGCTGCTGATCTGGCGAGAATCCGCAATATCGCCGTTCATGATCCGCTATTAGCCAAACGTCTGATTGCAGAAAATGGTCAGGTGACCGGCATTAATATCACGCTGCAGATGCCGGGTAAAAATAAGGTCAAGGAAATTCAGCAGGCAGTGAAATTCGCCAATGCGCTGAAAGCCAAATTCGAAACCAGACATCCGGACATCAAAATTTACATGACCGGCGTGGTGATGATGAATTATGCGTTTCTGGAAGCCACCCGCAATGACATGAAACATCTGGTGCCCTACATGATGGGGATACTGGCTTTGTTATTGGTAATCTCGCTGCGCAGTTTCCAGGCCACCGGCCTGATTTTTCTCAGTATCGTGCTGTCGATAGCTGCTGCGATGGGCGTTGCGGGCTGGACTGACGTGATCCTGTCTGCGCCGGTTGCTACCGCACCGCTGACTATCCTGATCATGGCGATTGCCGATGGCGTGCACATGTTGTCGCACTATGGCCATAATGTGCGCCATGGCGTGTCCAGAGTGGAGGCAATGAAAGAAAGCATCCAGTCCAATTTTGCGCCCATGCTGTTTACCAACGTCACTTCTGCGCTGGGATATCTGACCATGAATATGTCGGATGTGCCGCCGTTTCAGACGCTGGGCAATGTGGTCGCTTTCGGTATCATGGTGGCATTTTTCATTACGGTGGGGCTGGTGCCGGCGCTGATGCTGATATTGCCGGGCGGCAAAGTGCATTCCCAGGAGGAGAGCAAATTCAAGCTGATGGAGCGCTATCAGAATTTTTTCCTCAACCACCGTTACAAGATGCTGTTCGGCAGCCTGCTGTTTACGGCCGTGGTAGGTTCGTTTGTCACGCAAAACAAATTTGACGATTCCTTCCATGAGTATTTCGACAAGACTACCGAATTCCGTCAGGCTACCGATTTCACGCTGCAGCATCTTACGGGCGTGTATCTGATGGATTTCTCCATCGAAGCGAGCAAGCCTGGAGGCATCAACGAACCAGCTTTCCTGCAGAAGACCGATGAGTTCTCCAACTGGTTGCGTCAGCAACCCGAAGTGTTGCACGTCAATACCTTCACCGACATCATGAAGCGGCTGAACAAGAACATGCATGCGGACGATCCTGCTCAGTACAAGTTGCCGGAATCGCGCGAGCTGGCGGCGCAGTATCTGCTGCTGTACGAGCTGTCGCTGCCTTATGGTCTGGATCTTACCAACCAGATCAATATCGACAAGTCGGCGACCAAGCTGACAGCGACTTTGTATGCAGTGCACTCCACGCAGATGATTGCGCTGGAAGAGCGGGCGAATGCCTGGCTCAAGGCGCATGGTGACGGCATTATCAAATCCAGTGGCGGCACGGGTGCCGGCCTGATGTTTGCGCATGTCGGTCAGGAGAACGGCAAGAGCATGCTGGAAGGCGAAGTGATCCAGATTTTGCAGATTTCCGTGCTGATCATGCTGGCTATCCGATCATTCAAGCTGGGTATAGTCAGTATGGTTCCCAACATCACCCCTGCCCTGCTCGCCTACGGGGTATGGGGGATGGCGGTAGGTCAGATCAATATGGGTGTGGCCATGGTCGGGATTATCTCGCTAGGTATCGTGGTGGACGACACCATGCACTTTCTCAGCAAATACCTGACGGCGCGACGAGAGATGGGACGTACGCCGGAAGATGCATTGCGATACGCCTTCGATATGGCGGGTATCCCGATGTGGATATCCACGCTGACGCTGGTGTGCGGTTTTCTGGTGCTGGCATCGTCGCATTTCGCGATGAACTCGGATACCGGTCTGGTCACCGCGATTACCATTACCTTTGCGGCGTTGACTGAAGCCTTCATGCTGCCGGGATTGATACTGCTGGTTGATCGCAAGAAGAAGATTTGAACGTCAGTAGAAAATATCGGTGACAGTATGGCTTGTCTGCACTGTCGCCGATATGTAGCGCCACTACAAGCCAAAATTGATACCGAATGACGCATTCCAGCGCGGCGCCAGTTGCAGGCCTTCAACGTATTGATAGACCGGCAGCTGTACAAATCCGTACACTTTAATGTTGTCGCTGACCTTGATGGTGGCACCGGGGCTAAGGTAAGCCAGCTTGCCGCCGGTATTGGCGGGATCGGCATTCGCGCCGCTGTCGCTGCTGCGGGTCTGGGCGTTCAGCTGCAGTTGCGGCATGATGTTGCCGAAGCCGGTATAGCGTACGCCCAGATTGAGGTTGAGGGCGTTGCCGGGGCGGTAATCGTTACGGGTGTCCATGGCCGTCTGATATAGCGCCTGAGCAAACCAGTCCAGCGTTGGAGTCAGTGTGTCGAAATGATAGGCGCCCACAATCAGGTCAGTGCTGCCGGTACCCGGTTGCAGGCTGCGGTCCAGTGGCATGCCCGCCATGGGGCCGCTGCTGAAATTGTAATCCTGCTTGCCGGTAGGCAATTTCAATCCCAACATCATGCCGGTTTTAGCATCCGGAAAAAAACCCTGATAACGTCCGATTAACTTGATGTCACCCAGACTCTGAGTGTGCGAGTAGCTGGTATCGGTATCGCCGGCACCGAGCGTGCCGTGGTCGCGATCTATATAAGGCACTTGCAGATTCACGCCCCAGTCGCGATTGAACATGTAATCGGCACCCAGAGTGTAATAATGATTTTTGGTGTACTGCTCGGTTTCGCCCACGGTGCCATTAGCCAGGGCGGTGGCAATATCGGCGCTGCTGGCAACACCGCTGCCGTGGCGCATCTGATCCTGATTGACATAGTCGTAGCGCAAATCCATGCGCAGCCCTGCTTGGGTAGACATGCCCTGATTTTCCCATACCGGGCTCAAGGTGCAGCCGCAACTGGAACATGCCAGTGCCGGCACGGGAATCAGCAATGTTGCGGCCAGGAGTAAACGTGTTGAAGTCATGATCTCGCCCTTAATGAAGTGGCGAGATTTTACCTAAATACCCTGCCGTAACCGTGCGACATAATGTCGCAGCTATTTGCTGTTCGGTTGCGGCCGCCAGCGTTTCAGCAGCAGCGCATTGCTCACCACGCTGACGCTGCTGAACGCCATGGCGGCGCCGGCAATCACCGGGTTGAGCAGACCGGCCGCGGCGAGCGGGATGCCGACGAGGTTATAGATAAACGCCCAGAACAGATTCTGGCGTATCTTGTTATAGGTGCGGCGCGAGATGGAAATGGCATCTGCGATCAGCATCGGGTCACCGCGCATCAGCGTCACGCCTGCGGCATGCATCGCCACATCGGTACCGGTGGACATGGCGATGCCGACATCGGCGGCAGCCAGTGCGGGCGCATCATTGATGCCGTCACCGACCATGGCGACTATGGCGCCGCTATGCTTGAGGCTGAGTATCTTGGCGGCTTTGTCCGCCGGCAGGATTTCAGCGTGGTATTCATCGATGCCCAGCACCTTGGCTACCGCGGCCGCGCTGCCTGGATTATCGCCAGTGAGCATCACCGTACGCACGCCCTGGCTATGCAGTTGCGCAATTGCCGCTGCCGCAGTGGGTTTGATCTCATCGCCGAATGCCAGCATGCCGAGCAGCTCGCGTTGTCCGTTGTGTTCGCGTGCCAGCCAGGAAATGGTGCGGCCCTGCTGCATGTAGGGTGTCGCAGCGTCAAGCAGCGCATCTGTGGCGATGGACTGTTCCTGCATCAGGGCGTCATTGCCCAGATACAGGGTGGCATCACCTAGCTGTGCTGAAATACCTCGTCCCGGTAGCGCCTGTACGTTGCTGACAACGCTCGGTGCCAGGTTTGCTGTTGTGGCCGCCTGTGCCTGCATGACTGCACGTGCCAGCGGGTGCTCGCTGCCCTGCTGTACGCTGGCAGCAAGCTGTAACAGGGCTGGCTCGGTGATTTGCAGCGGCACACTGGCGAGTAGTATCGGATGGCCGATGGTGAGTGTGCCGGTTTTATCAAAGGCAACACAGTTGACGCTGTGGGCAACTTCCAGCGCTTCAGCGTCCTTGATGAGGATGCCGAAGCGTGCGGCAACACCGGTGCCGGCCATGATCGCGGTGGGGGTGGCCAGCCCGAGCGCGCAAGGGCAGGCAATCACCAGCACCGCCACGGCATTGAGGATGGCAACTTGCCAGTTGCCGCCTATCAGCCCCCATGCCAGCAAAGTCAGCAACGCAATGACCAGTACCACTGGCACGAATACGGCGCTGACTTTGTCGACTAGATGCTGAATGGGTGCTTTGGCGGCTTGTGCATTTTCGACCAGATGGATGATGCGGGCGAGCGTGGTTTCGCTGCCGATAGCCGTGGTTTCGACGATGAGCAGGCCGTCATAATTCACTGCGCCGCCGATGACATGATCGCCTACGGTCTTGTGTACCGGCACGCTTTCTCCGGTAATCATGGATTCATCAACCTGACTCTGGCCTTCGTGCACTGTGCCGTCGACGGCAATGCGTTCGCCTGGACGCACCACCACGCTATCGCCAATACGGACTTCGGCTAATGCCACATCACTGTCAGTGCCGTTGCGCCTGACGCGGGCGATGTCCGGCCGCAGTGCGCCCAGTGCGCGGATGGCAGCAGTGGTTTCCCGTTTGGCACGAGTTTCCAGCCATTTGCCCAGCAAAACCAGAGTGATGACGGCGGTAGATGCTTCAAAATACAAATGGTGGGTCTCACCCTGCACCAGTAAATACAGGGACAGACCATAGGCGGCAGAAGTACCCAGTGCTACCAGCAAATCCATATTGCCAGCACCGGCTTTTACCGCGCTCCAGCCCGCCCGGTAAAAGCGTGCGCCGAGCCAGAACTGTACCGGTGTCGCCAGCAACCATTGCAGCCAGCCGGGCAGGCTGATGTCGATACCAAACAGCATTGCAAACATGGGGATGGCCAACGGGATGCTGAACATGGCCGCTAGCGCGACGGGAATCCAGTCCGGGCGCTTTGCTTTGGCGGGTTGGGTGGTGGCAGCGCTGGTAACGGGTATCAGGGTATACCCCGCGGCAGTGATGGCTTGTTGCAGATCCGCCATGCTGACCGTGGGCGCAGCTTCGATATGGGCGCGCTCTGTGGCAAGGTTGACGGCGACCGAGCTTACTCCCGGCACTTTAGTCAGGGCTTTTTCCACACGTGCGACGCAGGAGGCGCAGGTCATGCCTTCGATGCCGACATCGATCGGTTGTTGTGCGACATCGAAGCCGGCCAGTTTTACTGCTTTAACCAGCGATTCGGCTTTGACGTCAGGCCGAGTGTGCAAGGTGGCAAATTCAGTGGCCAGATTGACACTGGCATCTTCTACACCGTCGACTTTGCGTAGTGCCTTTTCCAGCCGGTTGACACACGAGGCGCAGGTCATGCCCTCGATTTTAAGTTTATGCTCAGTCGGATTGCTGTCCATCGTGTCTGGCTCCCGTCAATTGTTGCGGCGTATTGAGGTTGGCAAAAGCGGATTCATCTTCAAATTCGACTATGGCACGGCGTTGCATGGCCTGCCAGCGCTGTACCTTGCGCTCACCTTGTGCCAGCGCTTCGGCCAGATTCGCTGCCAGGCTGCGCCGGCATAACATTACCGTGGCATGAATGCGTGCCGCGCTGGCGACGACCATATCTACGCCCTCCGTTGCCTGATAGAGTCGACTGACTAAGTCGCCGGGCAGAAAGGGAGTATCGCATGGTACGGTAAGTACCCATTCATACTGTGCTGCCCGCATGCCAGCGAGCATGCCCGCCAATGGCCCGAGAAAACCGGCGCTGTCATCGCTCACCAACGCATAGCCGAATGCAGCGTAAGCGGCCAGATTGCGATTGGCGCTAATGATCAGTTCATCGACTTGCGGTGCAATACGCTGGATGGCGTGCTGCACCAGCGGTTGTCCGGCAAATTCCAGCAGGCCTTTGTCTTGCCCACCCATGCGGCGCGATTCGCCACCCGCCAGAATCACGCCACTAATCATGTCTCAGGGAGGTGTGTTTTAGACGTCGATACAGTATGTAGCGTTCCGTATGACTTCCCGGGCGATTGCCGCTCCAGGTGATGCGCCAGCCATCCAGCTTGGGCAAGGTGCTGCTCTCGCTTTGATCCTCGACGAGGAGGACTGGGCAACTTGTGGTTTTGGTATTTTCCTCGCGCAGGGTCTGTACCCCCAGATAGTAATCGAGCATGGCGCGGGTGCCATCGGCCACACCACGACTGGTAATGCAGGCTGTTGCGGGTAAATGGGGTTGCATGGACTTCATCATGGCTTCATAACTCATGCGCTCATCCATGGGGCGCTCGAACAGACTGGCAGCCAGTCCCCAGGCCAGCGTCATGCCTGCGGCCCAGGCGATCAGCGGGCGTTGTGGCGAGCGCTTCATGCGTATCACCAATAACCCCCATGCCAGGCAGTACAGCACCGCCATACCGACCATGAAGGGATGAAATGCCCCCTCATAGCCAGGTTGTATGGCATGTAAATGCTGGGACAGCTTGGCTGGCACGCCCAGATCCAGTGCGCTCCAGTATACCCAGGCGGTAGCGGCAACGACGGCAAAGGTCATCACCGCAAACCAGTACAGTGCGTTAGCTGCACCGCGGCGTAAGGTGTAGGTACTGCCGGCAGCCAGCCAGGCCAGCGGGATTAGCAGCGGCAGACCCTGATCCGGGCTGGATTCGGTGGTGAAGCTAAGCACGATGGACAGGCTTAGCCACATCGCCATTGGCAATACAATGCCGGTTGTGGTCAGTTGCCCGCGTCTAGCCCGCCATACGGTCCATAACGCCAGCGGTAAGGCTGGCCAGGCGAACCAGGGTAAAAATTTGAAGTAATACAAAGTGCCCATGCCGGGGGGTGTTGACCAGAACACAAAGCGTGCCTGTATCTGACTATGCCACCAATCTGTAAGCAGACCGGGTGCGATCTGATACAACGCCAGTGGCCAGATCAGCAGCCACGGTGCAGCGAATAGCACGGTCATTGCAGCTGCTTTTAATGTGTTGGTGTGTCGCCAGGTGGGGCTGAATACGGGTAGCGCGAGCAAGGCCAAGCCCATCGCCAGGGTTTCGGCGACACCGATGCTCATGAAAATGATGCCGAGTCCGGTACCGGTAAGGGCACCGCCGACATAAGCACGCCGTACAGTTAGTGCGGCACCATAACCTGCCATGGCTATGCCAGCTAATAAAGCGGTCTGCGGTATGGATTCGTGCGCGCGTACCCATAGCCCTACGCTACCTATGAGCACCAGTGCCGCAAGACGGCCATGTTCGCTGCCGTAGAGTTCACGTCCGGCAAAGCCGGTGAAAAACAGGGTCAGCAGGATGAAAAAACCGCCGGCCAAGCGCGCGCCGTCATGAGCGGCTAACCAGGGAGAGAATAGCTGGGCGAAGCTCGCGGCTATCAGGCTGTATAAAGGCGGTGCGCCCAGCCAGGGTTCGCCTGCCAGAGTAGGTACCGCGGTGGGTGCGCCTGACAGGATGCTGTGAATCAGGCCCATGGTTTCGGCTTCATCACCTTTCCATGGTTCATGACCGATGAGGCCAGGCAGCAGCCATGCCAGACACAGCACGACTGTCAGCAGGCTGGGGACAAAGCGATATGGGCGAATTGCGAATAGATTGGACACGAAGCGCCTAGTAGTTATAAACGTGACAGTTGATTTTACTCCAAAAAACAAAAAAGGCAGCCTCGGCTGCCTTTTTGCTATCTCAAATCGGATGAAATATTATTTCATGCCGTATTTTTGACGGAATTTCTCAACGCGACCAGCGGTGTCAACAATCTTCTGCTTGCCGGTATAGAATGGGTGGCATTCTGAGCAAACTTCAACGTGAAGATCTTTGATCATGGTTGAGCGGGTGACAAATTTATTGCCACAGCTGCAAGTAACGTTGATGTCTTCGTATTTTGGGTGAATATCAGTTTTCATGATTTTTTCCTAAGGTGCTGCGGCGTGTACGCAGAAAGGACGTCATTATCCAGCAAAAAATCGGTCAGCGCAAGGTGCCAGTATAATATTGTTATTGATACGGGAATTGTTGTCTTGACAGGTCGTGTATTAAACTAGGATAATGCTGGGCTTCGTTTCAAGTTGGTGATGTAGCTCAGACGGTTAGAGCGATGGATTCATAACCCATAGGTCGGCGGTTCGATTCCGCCCATCACCACCATTCTTTTTCCCCTCTCGATTTTCCTTTGCTGTCATCAATTTGTCGCAAAAACTTAATGCGGTATTGCTGTTCAAGTTGGGTATGCCTCAGCTATGCTCAAGGTTTTTGAGGGTAGTTCGCCGTGCAAGAGTCTCCATTCAAAGGTAAAACCGGTCCCAAGCGCGTGCTCAACGCATTTTTTTATTCCATAGATGGCATGAAAGCCGCGCTGCGCCATGAAGATGCATTTCGTCAGGAGATGTTGCTGGCTGTGATTTTGATTCCGCTGGCGATTTTTCTGGAGCCTGGTGCGCTCGGTCGTGCGCTGATGATTGGTTCGGTATTGCTGGTGCTGATTGTGGAATTGCTAAACTCCGCAGTAGAGGCGGCCGTTGATCGTATTTCCTTCGAGCATCATCATCTGATCAAACGCGCCAAGGACATGGGCAGTGCTGCCGTGCTGGTGGCATTGCTGAATGTGTGTGTGGTGTGGGGGTTGATACTGTTTGGCAAATAAGAGCTTGTAATGGGCTGATTCAGGCAATAAAAAAGGCTTCCATATTGGAAGCCTTGTTTATTTGGTGGCTGGAGCGGGAATCGAACCTGCGACACGCGGATTTTCAATCCGCTGCTCTACCAACTGAGCTATCCAGCCACGAAGCCCGCTATTAGACTCTAAAAATGGAATTCGGTCAAGGATTTTTCATCTGGGCACGGCAACCTGGTACATGCGGGCCTGGATGGTGGCCGTGCGATGCATTAATCCGCGGGCGTTACGGTGGCTATCATAGTAGCGCGGGTTGGGCACCATGGCGGCGAGCTTGGCGGCCTGTCCGGCGGACAGATTGGCGGGCGAGGTGCGGTAATAGTAATACGATGCTGCTTGCGCGCCGAATACGCCGTTGCCCCACTCGATGACATTCATATAGATTTCCAGAATGCGGCGTTTGCTCATCATTTTTTCCAGCATGACGGTGATGATGGCTTCTTCAATTTTGCGCCACGGGGTGCGCTGTCCGGACAGAAACAGATTTTTGGCCAGTTGCTGGCTGATGGTTGAGCCGCCTGCGACGATTTTGCCTTTTTTCAGGTTTTTCTCGGCAGCATTCTGGATACCTTCCCAGTCGAAGCCGTCATGGCTTAAGAATTTGGCGTCTTCAGCCGCTACCAGGGCGCGCTTGAGGTTGCCGGAAATCTGGTTGTATGGCACCCACTTGAAACGTAGCTGCGCGTCCGGATTCTTTTGTTGCAGGATGTCCAGGCGTTCGTCCATGAACGCGCTATTCGCGGGGTTGTGATCGACCCACCACCAGACGTGGGCAAATAGCCAGCCTTGATAAAGTACGATGACGGCCAGCAGGGTCAGTACCCCGCGTTTGATCCATTTTAAAATCATATTGAGCGTAATTGGTTGATAACAGAGAGAGTGTCGGGGCGTATGCCGCGCCACAGGTGAAATGCTACTGCGGCTTGTTCGACCAGCATACCGAGGCCGTCTGCGCAATGTCCTGCGCCGTGTTCCTGGGCGTAACGCAGGAACGGGGTGGGCTCTGCGCCGTACATCATGTCGTAGGCCAGGCTGCCCGGCGCGAATACGTCGCTGGGTAAGGGGGCTAGTTCGCCGGAAAGGCTGGCGGATGTGGCGTTGATAATGCAATCGAATTGCACGCCGTGTAATGCTGCGTAATCGCAGGCTTCAACTATGCCGTAAGGCGAAAATTGACGCTGCAGCGTGATTGCGCGGCCCACTGTGCGATTGGCGATCACCAGAAATGCGGGGTGTTCGGCAAGTAGTGGGGCGATGACGCCGCGTGCGGCACCTCCGGCACCCATTACCAGGACACGGCGACGCGCCAGTGCATAGCCCAGGTTGTGCTGAATATCGGTGACTAAGCCGGCACCATCGGTATTGTCGGCAAGAATGCGGGTGTCGTTTAGCACTAAAGTGTTAGCGGCCTGGGCTAGGCGTGCGCGTGGAGTGAGTTCGTCGGCAAACTGCCATGCCTCTTCTTTGAAGGGGACGGTGATGTTGACACCACGCCCGCCGGTAGCCTGAAATTGTTTCAAGGTTTCGGCGAAACCGGTTAATGGTGCCAGCAGGCGCTCATAACTTAAATCCTGTGCAGTTTGGCTGGCAAATGCGGCATGAATAAGTGGCGATTTGGAGTGGGCAATCGGGTTGCCGATAACGGCGTAGCGGTCAGTCACGGGCAGTCATGATTCAGGCAAAAAATGAATTCTACTGCAAAAAATGGGCGTTGCCTTTATTTCTGATGCCAGGGCAAGCCCGCAAACTTCCATCCGTTTACCAGCCCGCGTTGCCCGAAGTTGTTTTTGTCGCCTTCGAAACCTTCGAGTATATTGTAAGATTCACTATAGCCAGCCGCCTGGGCGCTGATGGCGGCCTGATGTGAGCGATTGCCGCTGCGGCAGATAAACATGACCAAGGCTTCGGGATCGACAGACGCTTTAAGTTGCGCTACAAAATAAGGATTGGCTTGCCAGCCTGGGTAAGTTTGCCATTCCACTATGGTGGCTGGTTCAATGGTGCCGACCAGGTCACGCTCGGCCTGGCTGCGTACATCTACCAGTATGGCTCCGGGCGCATGCTGACTGAGATAATATGCTTCGGTCGGGGTGAGTGCGCCAACATAAGGTAAGTTGGCATCCTGAGCGCGTTGTTGAGCGGTATGGAGAATGTTGTTCAGCGTAGGCATTTTGTCACCCCGTAATTACTTGTGTAATGTCTTTGTAGTATAGATGCTGTTTCTGATTTTGGTAATGCAAGTTACATTTTTGCACCTGTTTGGTGCGGTATTAAAGTAGAGGCACCAATTTGGTGCTAACGCGAACTTCTGCACCAAATAGGTTTGTTGGCTTATGCTCTTTACACAGGCCGGCCTATGCAAGCATAATCTCAAAATGTGTGGTTGCTCGGATTGAGCTTCGTCTTGGCATATATCATGCTTGGTTAGGCGGATAACCTTATTTTTGATTTAATTCTGGATGTTACTTTTTAGCGAGGAGAACTCAATGGCGGTCGCCGACGTAATGCAAATGGTTAAAGACAACGATGTCAAATTCGTTGATTTTCGTTTTACTGATACCCGTGGTAAAGAACAGCACGTGACCGTGCCTGTTAAGCAGTTTACCAATGACAAATTCACCGATGGTCATGCGTTTGACGGTTCTTCCATCGCTGGCTGGAAAGGCATTCAAGCGTCGGACATGATCCTGATGCCGGATGCTGATAGCGCCCGTATGGATCCATTCATGGATGAGTCCACCCTGATTCTGACCTGTGACGTAATTGAGCCTTCGGACATGAAGGGTTATGACCGTGATCCACGCTCTATCGCTAAACGTGGCGAGGCTTATTTGAAATCTACCGGTATCGGTGATACTGCTTACTTCGGTCCTGAGCCAGAGTTCTTTATTTTTGATTCTGTGAGCTGGAAAACTGACATGTCAGGTACTTCAGTCAAGATCAATTCTGAAGAGGCTGCATGGAGTTCAGACGCAGTGTATGAAGGCGGCAATATGGGCCACCGCCCAGGCATTAAAGGTGGTTACTTCCCGGTTCCTCCTGTCGACAGCCTGCATGATATCCGCTCAGCAATGTGTCTGGCACTGGAAGATATGGGCGTGCCTGTTGAAGTGCACCACCATGAGGTGGCAACTGCTGGTCAATGCGAAATTGGTACTGTATTCAATACCTTGGTTAAGCGTGCTGATCAAACCCAAACACTGAAATACGTGGTTCATAACGTTGCTCATGCCTATGGTAAGACAGCAACGTTCATGCCTAAGCCTATCGTTGGTGACAACGGTTCCGGTATGCACGTACACCAGTCCATCTGGAAAGATGGCAAAAACCTGTTTGCCGGAAATGGCTATGCTGGTTTGTCAGAAACTGCTTTGTACTACATCGGCGGTATCATCAAGCACGCTAAGGCATTGAACGCGATTACCAACCCGGGTACCAACTCCTACAAGCGTCTGGTGCCAGGCTATGAGGCGCCAGTGATGCTGGCTTACTCAGCTAAAAACCGTTCTGCTTCGATTCGTATTCCACACGTCGCCAGCGAAAAAGGCCGTCGTATTGAAGTGCGTTTCCCTGATCCTTCTGCCAACCCATACCTCGCGTTCACCGCGTTGATGATGGCTGGTCTGGATGGTATTCAGAACAAGATTCATCCTGGCGATGCTGCAGATAAAAACCTGTATGATTTGCCACCAGAAGAAGAAGCGAAGATTCCTAAAGTTTGCCACTCTCTGGAAATGGCATTGGAAGCTTTGGATGCGGATCGCGAGTTCCTGACCCGCGGTGGTGTGTTCTCCAACGAAATGATCGATGCCTATATCGAATTGAAGATGGAAGAAGTGACCAAGTTCCGCATGACGACTCATCCTATCGAGTTTGAAATGTACTACTCACTGTAATTTTAATTGCAGTAAAAAAGGGGCGGATTTCCGCCCCTTTTTTTATTGGGGTTGCATCCCTGTTGGGCTTGCCCTAAACTCAAACCATCGTTTTGATCTGGTTCGCAAATGAAATTTTCAATTTTGATATTGGGTTTGTGTGTAGCGTTGCCTGCGCAAGCTGATATTTATAAACATATTGATGCTTCAGGTCAGGTTACCTATACCGATCGTCCGGTAAAGGGGGCTAAGCGTTTGGATCTGGAGCCGGCGGCCACGCCAGTGATGCATACGGTAAATGGGGCTAATACGCCGCGTAAAAGAGAAACAGCAAATCCTACGCCGATTAGTTTCCCGCGGGTAGACACGGATGTCCAGCGTAAGCGCGATAACGTGCGCCGTAATGTGCTGGAAGACGAATTGCGTAATGAAGAGCAGGCCCTGGCAGATGCCGTCGCAGCCAAAAGAGACGGTGAAGTGTTGCGACCCGGCGAAAAAATCAGCAGCCCTGCTTATATCACCCGCACAGATAAGCTGGATAACAACATTAAATTGCATCGTGACAATATTAATGCGCTCAGGAGAGAGCTGAGCAGCGTCAAATAACATTCCTGGCTTACAAATTGCTTAATAAGAATTGAATTAACTATTTAGCGATAGCGGCGCCTTGTTTTGGTGCGCCGTTTCATTTTATCCCTCGCAGTACAATGGCATGGAATACATGAATCCTTATTTTGTAGGTTTGGAGTGGTTGGCGACAGCGGTTTTGGCTCTGGATGAACATCGTTGTGTGCGCTATATCAATCCGGCTGCAGAGAATTTGCTGGGCTTGAGTGTGGTGCAAGTAAAAGGCATGCCATTAAATGATATTTTTCGGCAGCCTGCTCAGCTGAATGCCGCACTGGATTATGCGATTGCGCATAATGCCAGCTTCACTGAACATGAATTGCATCTGCAAGTCGGTGACATCTCGTTGCAGGTGAGCGCAACGTTTACCCCGGTCGAAAGCCCCGCGGCTGCGTTCATGCTCGAATTTCACGCGATGGATCAGCAGTTGAAAATTGCTCGGGACGAGCATATGTTACTGCAGCAACAGGCTAATCGCGAGTTGGTGCGAAACTTGGCACATGAGATCAAAAATCCGCTGGGTGGCATACGTGGAGCGGCGCAATTGCTGGAGCACGAGCTGTCAACGGAGACGCGCGAGTACACGCAAGTCATTATTCAGGAATCTGACCGCCTGCAGTCACTAATGGATAGACTGCTGACACCGCATCGTTTGCCGCAGATCAATGCCCTTAATATTCATGAAGTGCTGGAGCGGGTGCGTAGCGTAACCTTGGCCGAAACCCCGAAAGGTTTGGTAATTCGGCGTGATTACGACACCAGCATCCCTGATATTGTGGGGGATCGCGAGCAGCTGATACAGGTGGTATTGAATATCGTGCGTAATGCGGTGCAGGCATTGCAAGGCAAAGGCGAAATCTATCTGCGAACGCGCATTGCGCGACAAGTGACGCTGGCGATGAAGCGTTATCCGCTGGCGGCACAAATACAGATTATTGATAATGGTCCAGGTATCCCTGAATCGGTACGTGATCGAATTTTTTTCCCCCTGGTCTCGGCGCGCGAAGGTGGCAGCGGCCTGGGATTAACATTGGCGCAGACTTTTGTGCATCAGCACCATGGCACTATTGAAGTGGAAAGTCAGCCCGGACGCACCTGTTTTACTTTATTGCTGCCGTTAGGGCAGCCCCCCGCATATTGATGATGGAATTATCATGACAAAACCAGTTTGGATTATTGACGACGATCGCTCCATCCGTTGGGTGTTTGAAAAGGCGCTGCAGCGCGAAGGCATAGACTTCGTCAGCTTTACTTCCGTCCCTGAAGTTGAGGCGGCGCTAGAGCACAGTAAGCCGCAGGTGGTGGTGAGTGATATCCACATGCCAGGCGGCTCAGGTCTGGATCTGCTGCAGCAGTTGAAATCGCGTTTCCCCAAGCTGCCGGTGATTATCATGACCGCCTATTCCGATCTGGAATCCGCGGTAGCAGCATTTCAGGGGGGCGCATTTGAATACCTGCCCAAACCGTTTGATGTGGATCATGCCATTGAACTGATTCGCCGTGCCGTAGATGAAAGCATGCGAGTAGACGAGGCGGCGGCTGCGGTG
This sequence comes from Sulfuriferula thiophila, assembly GCF_003864975.1. NCBI lineage: Bacteria > Pseudomonadati > Pseudomonadota > Betaproteobacteria > Nitrosomonadales > Sulfuricellaceae > Sulfuriferula > Sulfuriferula thiophila. The sequence goes on along the minus strand of NZ_BHGL01000007.1, from coordinate 505,342 downwards.
CAGATAGAAGGTGTGCCGGAGATACTGGGTCAGGCACCGGCCATGCAGGAAGTGTTTCGCGCCATAGGCCGGCTTTCGCAATCGCATACCACGGTGCTGATTACAGGTGAATCCGGTACCGGTAAGGAGCTGGTGGCATCAGCATTGCATCGCCATAGTCCGCGCGCCAGTAAGCCGTTTATTGCGCTGAATACCGCGGCGATCCCCAAGGATCTGCTGGAGTCCGAGTTGTTCGGGCATGAGCGCGGGGCTTTTACCGGCGCGGCAGTGCAGCGTCGCGGACGCTTTGAGCAAGCTGACGGCGGCACCCTTTTTCTGGATGAGATCGGCGATATGCCGGCAGAATTGCAGACACGCTTATTACGCGTGCTGGCTGACGGCCAGTTTTACCGTGTGGGTGGGCATCAGCCGATCAAGGTCAATGTCCGCGTCATTGCCGCTACGCATCAGGACCTGGAAACCCGGGTGAAAGAAGGCCTGTTTCGCGAAGATCTGTACCATCGTCTTAACGTGATTCGTTTGCGTTTGCCGGCGTTGCGTGAGCGCAGCGAAGACATTGCGCTGCTGGCCAAGCATTTTTTGCAGAAAAGCGCGCAAGAACAAGGGGTGGATGCCAAGAAGCTGTCCGAGGCCGCGATCCGGCATTTAAGCCAGTTCAGCTGGAGCGGTAACGTCCGCCAGCTGGAGAACGTCTGCCATTGGTTGACGGTGATGGCGCCGGGTAATAACGTGGATGTGTCGGATTTGCCACCGGAAATTCTGAATGCCAGCCCATCTGAACATGTCAGCGGTGACTGGTTGCAGGCTTTGGCGCATACCGCAGATGCGGCGCTCAGTCGCGGTGAGGTAGGTATTATCGAGGGATTAACTCATGATTTTGAAAAAACCCTGATTAATATTGCCCTTAAGCACACCGGCGGGCGTCGTATCGAAGCGGCTAATTTGCTCGGATTGGGGCGCAATACCCTGACCCGTAAAATTCAGGAACTGGGGTTGGCGGCAGAGTAAGGCTAGCTGAATAAGGTTCACGGCGCACACCAGCACGTGAACCTTAGTTGCTGTAAAGCAAGCTCAGGCCATTAAGCGCGCTACGGCTTCACGGTATTTTTCACCGGTTTTCTGTGCCACGTCTGCGGGCAATTCCGGTGCCGGCGGTTGCTTGTTCCAGCCCGAATTTTCCAGCCAGTCGCGGACAAACTGTTTATCGAAGCTAGCTGGGTTGCGGCCGGTCTGGTATTCATCGGCAGGCCAGAACCGTGATGAATCCGGTGTCAGCACTTCGTCGATTACGTACAGTTTACCACTGGCATCCAGCCCGAATTCGAATTTGGTATCGGCAATAATGATGCCGCGTGTCAGTGCGTAAGCGGCAGCACGGGAATAGAGCGCGATGCTGGCATCACGCACCTGGGCGGCAATGTCGGCACCCAGCAATTCCTCAGCGCGTGCGAAGTCGATATTTTCATCATGTGCGCCGACTTCGGCTTTGGTTGATGGAGTAAATAACGGTTGCGGCAGTTGTGCTGCCTGCGCCAGACCGGCAGGCAGCGCGATGCCACAGACGCTGCCGGTGCTCTGATATTCCTTCCAGCCGGAGCCGACCAGATATCCACGCACGATGGCTTCCACCGGCAATGGCTTGAGACGTTTTACGACCATGGCACGGCCACTGACCTGATCGCGTTCATTGGGTTGCACTACGGATTCCGGGGCGTCGCCAGTGAGATGATTGGGGATGATGTCTGCCAGTTGCTTGAACCAGAAATGTGAAATTTCGGTGAGTACCGCGCCTTTGCCGGGAATCGGCGTGGGCAATACTACGTCGAATGCGGACAAACGGTCAGTTGCTACGATCAGCAAACGGTGTTCGTCAACTGCGTACAGATCGCGGACTTTGCCGCGCGACAGCAGTTTGAGTGAGGGAATATTCGATTCGAGTAGCGCGGTAGTCATGTTGAGCGGCTTCTAATAGCGGAAAGTTATATTATACATTTGGATGCTGGTATAGGCTGCTTTGTTGATAAGCCTGTTTGATATGACGTAAACCCACCAGTAATGCGGCGGATACCGGCAATGCCAGAAGAATTCCGAAAAATCCAAAAATCTGGCCGAAAGCCAGCAAGGCAAATATTACCGCCAGCGGGTGCAATCCGATACGTTCACCGACCAGCCAGGGGGTGACCCCCATGCTCTCTATCACCTGGCCGATGCCGAATACCACCCAGATCGGAATCAAATCGGAGAGCTCGGCAAACTGTACCAGGCCGGCCAGCGATGCCAGTCCCAGGCCGAGGATGACACCCAGATACGGCACAAATACCAGCAAGCCAGCGAGCAAGCCTATCGGCAGTGCATAGTCCAGACCCACTGCCCACAATGATGTCGCATAAAACGCGGCCATGATCAGCATCACGGTGAGCTGGCCGCGCAGAAATTCAGCCAAAACCACATCGATTTCACGGGCGATGGTCTGCGTTTTTTTATGCCAGCGCCGCGGTACCAGTTCGTCCAGTTTCAGCACAAAACTGTCCCAGTCGCGCAGCATGTAGAACAGCACCACCGGAATCAGCAGCAAGTTGGTGAGGATGCCGAGTGCGGTCAGCGTACTGTCTTTGAGGGTAGGCAGTAACATGCCGGCGGCGCTACCTACCCCCTGCAGGTGGTCGCGTACCATCTGTTGCAAATTGGCGGCATCGGGCAAGGTCACGCCGAAACGGTCATGCAGCAATGGTGCCAGTCGGGTCTGGATCCACACCAGATAGTCGGGCAGGCGTTGCACAAAATGCAGGGTTTCATTTTGCACTACCGGAAATAAAATCAGCCCCAGCAGCAGAAATGTTAATAACAAACCGAAGAAAACAAACGTAGTGGCAAGGGTGCGGGAAAATTTATAACGTTCCAGCCTGTCCGCCAGCGGGTCGCAAATGTACGCCAGAATGGCCGCAATCAGGAATGGTGTCAGAATCGGCGCAAGCAAATACAGGGTGCCGGTGAAGACAATGATGGCAATAATTGCCCAAATCCATTCAGTGTTTAATCGGGATGCGTTCATTTGCGGTAAAATACCACAAATTACCTTAAACGAAATGAGCTTATCGTGACTGGCCCAAATAAAACTAGCCCAAACACCCCTTCCCTTTCCTATCGTGATGCTGGTGTCGATATCGACGCAGGTGATGCGCTGGTCGATCGTATCAAGCCATGGGCTAAACGCACCATGCGTCCTGAAGTGATGGGCGGTATCGGCGGATTCGGCGCGTTGATGGGTTTGCCAACCAAGTACAAAAATCCGGTGCTGGTCTCCGGTACGGATGGTGTCGGCACCAAGCTCAAGCTGGCATTCATGCTCAACAAGCATGACACCGTGGGTATTGACCTGGTGGGTATGAGCGTCAACGATATTCTGGTGCAGGGCGCCGAATCGTTATTTTTCCTCGATTATTTTGCCTGCGGCAAACTGGATGTGGATGTGGCCGAACAGGTTATCAAAGGCATTGCGCTGGGTTGTGAGCAAGCCGGTTGTGCCCTGATTGGCGGCGAAACGGCAGAGATGCCGGGCATGTACCCTGCCGGTGAGTATGATCTGGCCGGATTCGCGGTTGGCGTAGTGGAGCGTGATGCCATCATTGACGGCAGCACCATTTGCCCTGGCGATGTGGTGCTGGGTCTGGCCTCGAGCGGCCCCCATTCCAATGGCTATTCGCTGATTCGTAAAATTATCGAAGTCAGTGGAGTCGATGTAAATGCTGACTTCCATGGCCGCAAAATGGCGGATGTGCTGATGACGCCGACGCGTATTTATGTGAAGCCGTTGCTGGCACTGATGGCGAGTATGCCGGTCAAAGGTATGGCGCATATTACTGGCGGCGGGCTGACGGGTAACGTGCCGCGCATCCTGGCGGAGAATTTGACTGCCGAGATAGACGCTAACAGCTGGGAAATGCCTGCCATTTTCCGCTGGTTGCAAGAGCAAGGTGGTGTGGTCGATGCGGAAATGCACCGTACCTTTAACTGCGGTATCGGCATGGTTGTCATTGTTGCCGCTGAGCACGCCGATGCGGCGATGCAACAGTTGAACGCAGCCGGTGAAACCGTGCATCGTATTGGCACAATTCGCACGCGTGGTGAAGGTGAAGACCAAACCATCGTCAATATTTAATTAATAATTGGAGTAATGAAACATGGCTAGAATGGTTAATTGCATCAAATTGGGTCGTGAGGCTGAAGGTCTGGATTTTCCACCGTTACCAGGTGAAATGGGACAGCGTCTGTACGCCAATGTCTCCAAGGAAGCCTGGGCTGGCTGGTTGCGTCAGCAAACCATGCTGGTGAATGAAAATCGCCTAAATCTGGCCGATATCAAAGCACGCAAATACCTGATGGAACAAGTTGAAAAGTACTTCTTCGGTGAAGGTGCTGATCAAGTGCAAGGCTATGTACCACCTAGTAATTGATATTGTTTGTGCTCAACGCAAAGTCGGAATGTGATTTTGCGTTGAGGTAGTTTGTTCAGTCGTGCCAGATGGGTTACGTATTGTTATTTCCAGCACCACTCTCCATTTTTGTATTTTCCAGTTGCTTGTAACGTGGTGTCAGTACTTGCAAGCTTCAGGCAGCTGACAGTGTAAGCAGTTAGACTGGTATTCTTGTGACGTGATAACCGAGACAAAGGAGCTGCAATGAAGATGATACAGAAAACCGCAATGACGCTGACCCTGGCATGCCTGATGCTGAACTACGCGGCCGCAGAAGATAAACCGGCCAGCGAACCCGGTGTCGTGAGTAAGGTAGAGCACGCCGTCAAGCGTGGCGCTGATGCGACGGTCAAGGGGGTTAAGCGCGGTGCCAAGGCGGCGGCGAGTGGTGTTCAGCGTGGTGGTAAGGCGGCGGCACACGGTGTTGAGCGCGGTGTAGAGGCAACCGGGCATGCGTTAAATCGTGTAGGCGATAAACTGCACGGCAGTTCCGAGGCCAAACCTGCCGTTCCGGCAGCACCGGAAAAATAACGGGTAAATGCGGTTTAATCCCGTACCGGGTGTTTGAACAATTTACGTTGCAAGGTACGGCGGTGCATATTCAGTGCGCGGGCGGTGGCGGAGATGTTGCCGTCGTGTTCATTGAGTACGCGCTGGATGTGCTCCCATTCCAGCCGTTCAATCGAAGGCGGGCGGATCTCGGTGGCTATGTTGGCATCGCCGCTGTCCTTATGTAATGCCGCGACAATTTCATCGACTTCAGCCGGTTTGGCCAGATAGTGGGTTGCACCGAGTTTGATGGCTTCAATCGCTGTGGCAATGCTGGCGTAGCCGGTAAGCATGACGATACGCGTGTGCTGGTCCAGCTGTTTGAGTTGCTCTATCAGGCGCAGTCCGGTTTCTCCCGGCATTTTCAAATCAATCACGGCATATTCTGGCGGGTTTGCTGTGGCATATTCGACTGCGGTGGCGACGTTATGCACGCTGTGGACGGCATAGCCGCGCCGGGTCAGGGCGCGCGCCAGCACAGCACAGAAAGTCGCATCATCATCTACCAATAATAAGCTGGGCGCGTTGTTGTTCATGACGGGTGCCGGTTATGCAGGGGCAGGCGTACCGCCACGTGCGCCCCGCCACCCTCGCGGCTGAGTAATGCGACACTGCCGCCATGACGCTCTATGCTGGTGTTAGCCAGAAACAGGCCGATACCATAGCCGCCCTGCTCGTCCCAGTCCACTTCAATTTCAACCTGATTGCCGGCGGCATCGGCAGCGTTGTTGCACAGATTGAGCAAAGCCTGATTCAGGGTGTCTTCAGCGATGAGGCCGGGGATCGGTAATGTGCCCAGCCAGCGTGTCGTTACCTGCACTTGCGGGCGCATCAGTTGCCATTGTTCCAGCAACTGGTTCAGCCACACGTCGATATTTACGGCTGAGCCGCTTTCTGCGCGGCCACTTTCACCTACCGTGGTCAGGCGCGTGAGTATGGTTTTGCAGACAGTTACCTGATTGCGCAGAATTTGCAGTGATTGGCTGAGCTCGGGGTCATTGGGATAGTCGTGTTGCAATTCGCTGGCGACGATGTTCATGGTCGCCAGCGGGGTTGATAGTTCGTGGGCAGCGCCCGCGGCCAGGCTGCCCAGCGCTACAATTTGTTCGTCACGCAGACGTGTCTCGCGGATACGCGCCAGCGCCTGGTCACGCTGACGAATCGAGCTTGCCATCTTGCCGATGAAATACGCAATCATTACGGCGCTGACGATGAAGTTCAGCCACATTCCGGCCAGATGCAGAGAGAATTCCACTTCACCCGGGGGCAGGCTCAGGGGGACAAACAGTTGGGTCAGCAGCGAATAGGCGATGATGCTGAGGATGGTCGTGGCCCAGGCGTAAGCCGCTGGCAGTGTAGTTGCAGCGATGATGATGGGCAGTAAATACAGTGACACGAATGGATTGCTGGCGCCGCCACTGTAGTACAGCAACATGGTAAGTGCGGCCATGTCTGCCAGTAATTGGGTAAAAAATTCCAGCGTGGTGACCGGCCACGGCTGCGCAAGGCGCAACCAGGTGGCTAGGTTCAATATCGCCAGCATGGCGACGATGCCAAGCATGGCAGGTAACGGCAGGGCAATGTTGAGCCCATAATACGCCGCCCCTAGTGCCAGCAATTGTCCGCCAATAGCATACAGACGCAACACGAACAGGTTGCGCAGCATGCCTTCTACAGGCACAGTGGTGAGGGTTTGAACAGGAATGATCATGCTGATATTCTACCTGTGTTCCTAGTGTAACCGTTCAGGTGCGACAATTTGTCGCATTTCAAGTGCTTGGTTTACAGGCAACAATAGCCATTTCTGCTTTATTTTGAAAGGATAGTACATGAAACGCTGGGCGATATTGGTTGGTATGCTGCTCACTCAGGTGGCGGTGGCAGCGGATGTGAAGGTCGAGCAAGCCTGGATGCGGGCAACGGCCCCGGGGCAGGAAGTGGCTGGTGCATATCTGAATATTACCAGCGCAGTTGATGCCAGGTTAGTGGGTGTGAGCAGTCCGGCTGCCGGCACGGTGCAGTTGCACACCATGAGCATGAATCAGGGGGTGATGGAAATGCACGAGATGAAAGAGATCGCGCTGCCCAAAAATAAAACGGTGAAATTGGCGCCGGGCGGGCTGCATATCATGCTGTTTGATCTTAAACAGACGATGAAGCCGGGAGATGTGGTGCCGATGACGCTGGATGTGGCGACTTCAGCCAGGCATCATGAAAAAATTGAGGTGAAAGTAGAAGTACGCGATCTGGGTGGGCATTAAATTATTCAGTATGTGCCAGATTAGGCGTAGCATCTGAACTCTGTCAGACATATAGCGAATGGAGCAACATGCTGAATGTGCCGAATACGATTAGTCTGTTACGCCTGTTATTGGTACCCGCAGTGATCTATCTGCTCGCGCAGTCAGCTTATGCGTATGCGCTGGCAGTATTTCTGCTGGCGAGCGTAAGCGATGGCATTGATGGCTGGATAGCCCGGCATTATGACTTGCGTACCCGCTTCGGCGCGATGATGGACCCGGTGGCGGACAAGCTGATTATTTTAGCGTGTCTGCTGATGCTGACCTGGCTGGGGTGGATACCACTCTGGCTGACATTATCCTTGCTGGTGCGCGATATGGTAATCGTATTCGGTGCAATCGCGTATCGGCGTGTGGTTGGCCATGTGGATATAACCCCGACTATGCTGGGAAAAACCCATATCTTCATGGAATTCGGAATGTTGTGCGTGGTGCTGGCGCATGCGGCAGCCATTATCGCTGTTGCGAACTGGCTGCCGTACCTGTTTGTGCTGGTATGTTCTACGGCAGTGCTGTCAGGTGGCCAGTACATATGGATATGGGGGCGCAAAGCCGCCGACTCCCTGGCCGGCAAAGCGCATTAAAGTAATTTGTTGGTGTTGCGCAAGCGGGATGCAATGACGCGCATGACGTGAACCGCAAAATTTGGCGTGTTCTGAATAAGAAAATGGAAGCGTGGCGCATCAATCGTCACCAGCGCGCAATCAGATAGTGCGGTAGCGCTTGCCGAGCGTTGGGCAGTTTCTTCCACCAGTGACATTTCGCCGAGCAGCGCGCCCTTCTCTGCCGTCTCCACCACCTTGCCGTTTACCGAAATCTCGACCGTACCGGACATAAGCACGTACATCACCTCGCCTGGCTCACCTTCTGTGAACAGGGTATGACCGGCAGTCACCATGAGCAAATCTGTTTCGTGGTGGAAGAGCTTTTCGGATTCGAATTTCATGGCGTGGCTATATGAGGTTGAGAGCGCTGATTATATAGGCCATGTTCATAGTAGGGCAATGTGTAAATGCGCTTACCACTGAGGCGCGCAGGCTTTCATCAAATAATTTTATTCAGACATACTCCGGTGCGGGTGCGATTCGCCTCCAATCATCTCGTTGACCGTATGGGCGTGGCTGTGCGCATGGGTTTTCTTGCGGGTAAGTAATCAGGCTGCAGAATCGGGAGTCCACATAGCGGGCATCCCCACATAACGTTCCAGCGACTGAATGCGGCTCAGCCAGTCGGTAACGGCAGGATACGGCTGCAGATCCACTCCGCCTTCAGGAGCCAGCGCCAGGTAGGGATACATGGCAATATCCGCAATACTGATTTGTTCGCCTGCCAGCCAGAGCTGGCGGGCAAGTTGCGCTTGCAGGATGTTGAGCACGGTTGTGGTGATCTGCTGCGCTTCAACCACGTTGATATCGCGGCCAAATTTGTGATGCAGACGTAATGCATTTGGCCCGCGCGTGACTTCATTGGCAGCGGTGGATAGCCATGCCATCACTTGCGCCATGGCTGCGGGTGCCAGCGGCAGCCAGTGTTCGGCGCCGTATTGTCTGGCCAGATAGACCAGTATGGCCTGGCTGTCGCGGATCATTGTGTCGCCGTCTTCCAGCACCGGTACTTGCCCAAACGGATTTCTAGCCAGGAACGGCGCGGATTTCTGATCGTGTTGCTGTCCGTTCAGAATTACGCTTTCGTATTTCTGGCCGAGTAAAGACAACATCAGTCTGGCCTTGTGGCTGTGTCCGGATAGCGGGAATTCATACAGTTTCATGCGGTTTTCTCCTGCAGGTTGAGAGGTGTTCTGTGCCGTTAGTTATCATGCAGTTCGCTGTCAGCAAGTGGTACGAGCTGCATGTGCGGGATTCTGGATTTGCAGTTGCCATAGACTTGTTCTGTGGTAACGCGGACATAGCGTTGCGCCAGCGGCCACACATCGGCATACGCCGTTTGCGCCTCCAGGATTTCCGCCCGTCCGTTCAGGCGTACGCGCCTGCGCGACTGAAAGTCGATGAACAGCATACCGATGTGGCCATTGACAATGATGTTGCCCAGCGAGTTATAGAGTTTGTTGCCGCGATAATCCGGGAACACCAGCGTCCTGCTGTCCAGTGTTTTAACCAGAGGATAGGGCTGCCCCGCAACATCGTATTCGCGACCGCGAAAGCTGCAATCGCATTCGCCCGTGGTATTTGACGTGGCGATGAAGAAAAATGGCAAATTTTCGATAAACTCGGCAAGGCTGGGTGGAATGTCCTCATGGAACATGTTGCTAAGTCTGTGCGCATCCCAGATGCCTCCGGCACCAAAGCGTTGTTGCGCCGCCAGTTCGCCAGCGTGCAGTGGCGTGTCAGATGGGATTTTCCGGTTATCTGTGAAGTGGGTCATGGTGATGTTTCCTCTCTGCGTGGGTGTTACTTTGCCTGAATTCAGGTACGGGCAGAATATCCACGGCAAGCAATTTTCTATTCCAAAAAATGAAATAATGGCAGATAAAATTTGGCATTGATCATTTTTGTTGCAATAATTGCTCGGCAATTATCGCGTTTCAGGAGTGTATTATGGATAAACTGCATTTGATGACGGTCTACGTTGCGGTGGCTGAGGCCCAGAGTTTTGCTGTGAGTGCGCGGCGATTAGGTATATCACCGCCATCAGTGACGCGGGCTATTGCCATGCTGGAACATGAGTTGGGGGTAAAGCTGTTAACCCGCACTACCCGTCATGTGCGGGTAACTGATGCAGGGCAGCGTTACCTTGACGATGCGCGGCGCATACTGGGTGCGGTGACTGAGGCAGATGAAGCTGCGGCGGGCATCAATGCTGAACCGCGTGGGCATTTGACGGTGACTGCGCCGAGCCTGTTTGGCAAGATGTTTGTGCTGCCTGGTATCGTTGAGTTTTTGCAGCGCCATCCAGCGATGGAGGTGTCGGCGCTCTTGCTGGACAGGGTGGTGAACATGCTGGAGGAAGGCGTTGATGTGGGGGTGAGGATAGGTGAACTGCCGGATTCGAGCATGACGGCGATTCGTGTCGGCCAGGTACGTCGCGTGGTCTGCGCCTCACCGTGCTATCTTCAGGCGCATGGCACGCCGCTTACCCCGGACGCACTGTTGCAACATCGCATTATCAATACCAACAATATGGGTGCCGGGTGTGAATGGAAGTTTGGGCATGCGACCAATGCAATGACTGTGCATGTCAGGCCGAGATTGTCAGTTACCACCAATGATGCTGCCATAGAAGCGGCCATGCAAGGCTTTGGCATAGCGCGCATTTTGTCTTATCAGGTTGCGGGCTTGTTTGAGACGGGTGTATTAGCGCCAGTGTTGAGTGACTATGAGCCGCCGGCGATGCCTATTCATGTGATTTACCGGGAGGGGCGGCATGCATCAGCTAAAGTCAGGACTTTTGTCGATATGATGGTGATGCGGTTGCAAGATGACAGCACGTTGCACTGAGCTACGTCGGCCGTCAGCCTTATTCGCCGATGGTGCGTAAAAATGCTAAAATGCAGGGTGTTAAATTTAGCATTTTAGTGTTCGCTGTACGGCGTATATTGTGAAAAAAATCTATATCAAGACGTTTGGCTGCCAGATGAACGAGTATGACTCGGACAAGATGGCAGATGTGATGCACGCATCTGAAGGCTTGACGCCTACGGATGACCCGGCTGAGGCCGATGTGATTCTGTTCAACACCTGTTCAGTGCGTGAAAAAGCGCAGGAGAAAGTGTTTTCAGATCTGGGGCGGGTGCGCGAGTTGAAACTGGCGAATCCTGACCTGATCATTGGTGTTGGCGGCTGTGTTGCCAGTCAGGAAGGCGCGACCATTATTTCGCGCGCGCCTTATGTAGACGTGGTATTCGGTCCGCAAACCTTGCATCGCTTACCTGAGCTGATCGCCAAACGCCGTGCCAGTGGCCGTGCGCAGATGGATATTTCCTTTCCGGAAATTGAAAAATTCGATCATTTGCCGGCGGCTAAGGTCGACGGCGCGGCAGCCTATGTGTCGATCATGGAAGGTTGTTCAAAATACTGTTCGTTCTGTGTCGTGCCATATACGCGCGGCGAAGAAGTGTCACGACCGTTTGATGATATTTTGACCGAAATTGCCGGCCTGACTGCGCAAGGTGTGAAGGAAGTCAATCTGCTTGGACAGAATGTGAATGCCTATCGCGGCCAGATGGCGGATGGGGAAATGGCGGATTTTGCGCTGTTGCTGGAATACATCCACGAGATGCCGGGTATTGAACGTTTGCGTTACACCACCAGCCACCCGCGCGAATTTACACCACGCCTGATCGATAGTTATGCGCGGCTGCCCAAGCTGGTTTCGCTGTTGCATTTGCCGGTACAGTCGGGCTCGGATCGTATCCTGGCGGCGATGAAGCGCGGTTACACAGCGCTGGAATACAAGTCGATTATTCGCCGGTTACGCGAAGTACGGCCTGATCTTGTGGTATCGTCAGATTTTATCATTGGCTTTCCGGGTGAAACGGATGCGGATTTTGAGGCGACCATGGAGCTGATTGCAGCGGTCGGGTTTGATAATTCCTACAGCTTTATTTACAGCAAACGTCCCGGTACGCCGGCTGCGGACTTGCCTGATGACGTGCCGCACAGCGTGAAACAGGCGCGGCTGGCGCGCGTGCAGGCCGCTATCGAAGCATATACCCATGAAGTCAGCCAGGCTATGCTGGGCACTGAACAGCGCGTGCTGGTAACCGGGATAGCTACTAAGGATAGCTCCGAATTAAGTGGTCGAACCGATAATAACCGTGGCGTGCATTTCCCGGGTCATTCGCGCCTGGTTGGGCAATTTGTAACCGTGAAGATTACGCACGCTAAAACACATAGTTTGCGCGGCGAACTGGTGCTGCACTAATGGAAGTGACATTTTCTCCTGTAGATAATATCAAGCTGGCGAATCTGTGCGGTACGCTGGAAGAAAATTTGCGCCAGATCGAGATTGCGCTGGATGTCACGATTAATCGGCGAGGTGAGCATTTCCATATTACCGGTAAAACTATTCCCATGCGCCGCGCGGCCAGCTTGCTGGAGAGTTTTTACCGCAAGGCGGCTGAGCCGGTTAATGTGGAAGATATTCAGCTGGCACTGGTAGAAGTGCAACATCAGCAGGATCTGGCAGGTAGCGACAATGCCCCTGCCCTGCTCACCCGGCGCAGTGATTTGCGCGGACGCACACCACGGCAAAATACTTATCTGACGCAAATTCAGGCGCATGACATTACCTTTGGCGTTGGGCCGGCCGGTACTGGTAAGACATATCTGGCAGTAGCCAGCGCAGTGGATGCCCTCGAGCGCGATCTGGTAAAACGCATTATTCTTACCCGTCCTGCAGTTGAGGCAGGTGAACGACTGGGCTTTTTGCCCGGTGATCTGGCACAAAAGATCGATCCCTATTTGCGACCGTTGTATGATGCGCTATATGATCTGATGGGTTCCGATAAAATGGGCAAATTATTTGAACGAGGCACGATAGAAATCGCACCGCTGGCTTACATGCGCGGGCGTACCCTCAATCAGGCGTTCATCATTCTGGATGAAGCGCAAAACACTACCCCCGAACAGATGAAGATGTTCCTGACCCGTATCGGCTTTGGTTCCAAAGCCGTGGTTACTGGCGACGTGACTCAGGTCGACCTGGCGCGCCACCAGAAAAGCGGATTAGTCGATGCCAGCGAAGTGCTGCAGGACGTCCGTGGTATTGCATTTACTCATTTCCAATCCGAAGATGTGGTGCGCCATCCATTGGTCGCTCGCATCGTTAACGCATATGAAAAACGTGACCAAGCCCGCTGAACCCTCCCCCCGAAGTCGTATCCCGCAACCGCGCTTAACCATTTCGGTACAGCGCGCGATGCGGGCCAATGACGCACCTAGTCGTACCCAGATCATCCAGTTTGCGCGTGCCGCGCTGGAACGTGATGCTGAAATTACCATTCGTATTGTTAACGAAGCTGAAGGTAAACAGCTTAACCATGACTTCCGTCATAAAGATTATGCTACCAATGTGCTATCGTTTGTTTATGAAACCGAGCCTATGGTGCATGGAGATCTAGTGCTATGCGCGCCGGTCGTGACGCGTGAGGCATTGGAACAGGGAAAATCCCCACTTGCGCATTATGCGCACCTAATTGTGCACGGGGTGATGCATTTACATGGCTATGATCATGAAAATGATGCGGATGCCAGTGTAATGGAAGCGCGCGAAATTGAAATTGTCACGCTGCTGGGATTTGCTAATCCCTATTTAGAAATGGAGTCGCTGCAACATGGATGAGCCATCTAAACTAAGCTGGTTTGAACGGTTAGGCGCTTTGCTTACGCATGAGCCGGAAACACGTGATGAGCTGCTGGATATACTGCAAGGCGCTTATCAGCATAATTTGCTCGATTCCGATGCGTTGGCGATGATAGAAGGTGTATTGCAAGTCTCGGAAATTCAGGTGCGCGATATCATGATTCCGCGTGCACAAATGGACGTGATTGATATCAATGACCCGCCTGAAGTGTTTATTCCAGTAGTGATCGACACCGCTCACTCGCGCTTTCCGGTGTTTGATAAAAACAAAGACGACATCATCGGCATTTTGCTGGCCAAGGACCTGCTTCGTTATTACGCCGAGTCCAGCTTCCATGTACGCGAAATGTTGCGCCCGGCGGTTTTTATTCCAGAATCCAAGCGCCTGAATGTGCTGTTGAAAGAGTTTCGTGCCAGCCGTAATCATATGGCGATCGTGGTTGACGAATATGGCGGCGTGGCCGGGCTGGTGACGATTGAAGACGTGCTGGAACAGATCGTCGGTGATATTGAAGACGAGTATGACTTTGATGAAACTGAAGATAATATTATCCAGGACAAAGGCGGACGTTTCCGCGTCAAGGCAGTGACTGAGATTGCCGATTTCAATGAGGTCATGGGCACCGAGTTGGATGATACCGACTACGACACTATTGCGGGGCTGGTGGTAAACCGTTTCGGTCATCTGCCAAAACGTGGTGAAACCATAATGTTTGATGGCTTGAAATTCGAAGTGTTGCGCGCGGATACACGACGCGTACACACGTTGCTGGTGGAAAAAAAGGCACCCATCGAAGCTGTTTAACGTATTTTGTTCAATAAAAAAGGCAGCCGAGGCTGCCTTTTTTATTGGGTAAAGCTGGATTACTTGATAATCGCAGCCAATTCGCCTTTAGCGTATTTAGCGGCCATCTTTTCCAGATCAACCGGCTTGATTTTGCTAGCCTGACCAGCAGAACCGAAAGCTTCATAACGCAATCTGCAAATTTCCTGCATAGCTTTTGTAGAAGCAATCAGGAATTTACGTGGATCGAATTCTGAACGGTTTTCCGCCAGGAATTTACGCACTGCACCGGTAGAAGCCATACGCAGGTCGGTATCGATGTTAACTTTACGCACACCGTGCTTGATACCTTCAACGATTTCTTCAACTGGCACGCCATAAGTTTCGCCCATGTCGCCGCCGAAATCGTTAATGATTTTCAGCCATTCCTGTGGCACGGAAGAAGAACCGTGCATTACTAGGTGGGTGTTAGGGATGCGCGCATGGATTTCCTTGATGCGGCTGATCGCCAGAATGTCGCCCGTAGGTGGACGGGTGAATTTGTACGCGCCGTGCGATGTGCCGATAGCGATAGCCAGAGCATCTACGCCGGTTTTCTTGACGAAATCCGCAGCTTCTTCCGGATCGGTTAATAGTTGTGAATGATCAAGCACGCCTTCAGCGCCCTGGCCATCTTCTTCACCGGCCATGCCGGTTTCCAAAGAACCCAGACAACCTAATTCACCTTCGACGGATACGCCGACAGAATGGGCGATTTCAACAACCTTACGGGTGATTTCAACGTTGTATTCGTAGGTAGCTGGTGTCTTGCCATCTTCTTGCAATGAACCATCCATCATCACTGAGGAGAAACCGTCAGTGATGGAGCGTACGCAAACTGGCATGCTGGCACCGTGATCCTGGTGCATGACAACAGGAATGTGTGGATAGGCTTCAACAGCAGCAGTAATCAGGTGGCGCAAGAAGCTTGCACCTGCGTATTTGCGGGCACCAGCCGAAGCTTGCATGATAACAGGGCTGCCGCATGCATCGGCTGCTTGCATGATAGCGTGCACTTGCTCTAGGTTGTTAACGTTGAAAGCCGGTAAACCGTAACCGTTTTCAGCTGCATGGTCCAGCAATTGACGTAATGAAACGAGTGCCATGGTGATCTCCTTGGTAAGTAAATTAAATGAATTAGTTGGTACGGTGTTTGTATTCGCCCACTTTTACAATTTTCATGGTGTTGGTACCACCAGCTTCACCGATAGGCTCGCCGATGGTGAGTACTATCAGATCGCCTTCACGTACTGCGCCACGGCGGCGGAGTTCTTCCTCCGCTTCGATCAGCAGGGCGTCACGATCTTTGGAATCAACTTTGAAATTGATAGGGTAAACGCCGCGGTATAAGGTTACTTTGCGACGGGTAGAAACTTCTGGTGTCAGTGCGTAGATAGGCACCGCAGTACTGATGCGTGACATCCATAAGCAGGTTGAGCCGGATTGGGTTAATGCGGCAATCGCCTTTACATTGTCCAGATGGGTTGCTGTGAAAATCGCAGCCAACGCCACGGATTCATCGGCACGGGAAACGGCCTGGTCGAGTTTGTTACTGCTAAATTCCTGTTCCTGATCCTTTTCGGCTTCAATACACACACGATGCATTGCAGCAATGGCTTCAACCGGGTACAGGCCAGCTGCAGTTTCTGCAGAAAGCATTACCGCGTCGGTACCATCCAGTACAGCATTGGCAACGTCGGAAACTTCCGCGCGGGTTGGAATCGGATTCTGAATCATCGATTCCATCATTTGCGTGGCAGTAATGACAGGTTTGTTGTGTTTGCTGGCGATGCGGATCATTCTTTTCTGCAGTGCTGGTACCGCAGCATCGCCGACTTCCACGCCCAGGTCGCCACGCGCTACCATGATGGCATCCGATGCCATGACGATTTCTTCCAGCGCTTCGATAGCTTCGGCACGCTCGATTTTGGCAACCAGCATGCCATGACCACCGGCTTCTTTCAGCAGTCGGCGTGCCAGGTGCATGTCGTCCGCTGAGCGCGGGAATGAGATGGCAATGTAATCAGCCTGCAGTGCAGCTGCTGTTTTCAGGTCTTCCATGTCTTTTTCGGTCAATGCCGCTGCAGACAGGCCGCCACCTTTACGGTTAATGCCCTTGTTGTTGGAGAGCACGCCACCCTGGATGACTTTACAGATAATTTCTGCGCCTTTGACTTCTTCAACCCACATTTCGATGCGGCCGTCGTCGAGTAGCAACGTTGCGCCACGTTCCAGATCCTTAGGCAGATCTTTGTAGTCGAGGCCAACGCGTTCCTGGTTACCCAGTGTGCAATTGGCATCGAGGATGAACTGATCGCCAGCTGCCAGTGTGATTTTGGTGTCGGCAAATTTGCCTACGCGAATTTTAGGACCTTGCAGATCGGCTAAAACGCCGATGGCGCGGCCACGCGCGCGCGCTAAAGAACGTACCAGTTCAGCGCGGTCGATATGGTCTTGAGCAGTACCGTGCGAGAAGTTCAGACGGACTACATCCAGTCCGGCTTCCATCATTTTATCTAAAACTTTTGCATCGTTAGACGATGGGCCTAATGTGGCGACAATTTTGGTTCTGCGTATCATTGACTATTTACCGGTTTGTGACTCAACGAAAATGGGTGCCAGTGCACCCATGATCCTGCTTATTTTGCTGCTGCACGTTGTTCCAGAATTTCTACGGCCGGAAGCTTTTTGCCTTCGAGGAATTCAAGGAAGGCACCACCAGCGGTAGAAATATAAGACACTTTATCGTAAATGTCATATTTTTGGATTGCAGCAATGGTATCGCCGCCGCCAGCCAGCGTGAATGCACTGGTGTTGGCGATAGCGTCGGCGATGGTTTTGGTGCCGGCGCCGAACTGATCGAACTCAAATACACCTACCGGGCCGTTCCATACTACGGTGCCGGCCTTCATGATGATGTCGGCCAGTTCTTGTGCTGACTTAGGACCGATATCGAAAATCATGTCGTCATCTTCAACGTTGCCGGCATCTTTTAATACAGCAGGCTCATTAGCGTCGAATTTCTTGCCGCAAACTACGTCTACAGCAACTGGGATGGTTGCGCCGCGCGCGGTCATTTTTGTCATCAGCGCTTGTGCTACTGGTACCAGATCATCTTCGCACAGTGATTTACCCACGTTCTTGCCAGTCGCTTTGATAAAGGTGTTGGCAATACCACCACCCACTACCATTTGGTCAACTTTTTCTGATAATGCTTCAAGCACGGTCAGCTTGGTAGATACCTTGGAGCCGCCAACAATGGCAACCATAGGGCGTGCCGGGCTCAACAGGGCTTTGGTCAATGCCTCAAGCTCTTCCGTCAACAGGATGCCGGCCGCTGCTATTGGTGCGAATTTGGCAACGCCATGAGTTGAAGCTTCTGCGCGGTGGGCCGTACCGAATGCATCCATCACAAACACATCGCATAACGCGGCGTATTTCTGTGCGGTTTCATCCAGGTTTTTCTTTTCGCCAATATTGAAGCGCACGTTTTCGAGCAATACCAGTTCGCCTTCGGCAACATCAAAACCGCCATTGATCCAGTCTTTGATCAGGCGTACTGGCTTACCCAGTTTTGCAGCCAACACATCGGCTACTGGCTTCAGCGAATTCTCTTCAGAATATTCACCTTCGGTCGGGCGACCCAGATGGGACGTTACCATTACCTTGGCGCCGGCTTTCAAGCAGTACTCAATGGTACGCATGGATGCAGTGATGCGTGCATCGGAAGTAACTTTGCCGTCTTTAACTGGCACGTTCATATCTGCACGGATAAAAACGCGTTTACCTTTGAGGTCGAGATCAGTAACTCGGATGACAGCCATATTGTATTCTCCAGATTAAAAGTAAGGTTTAAGGGTTGGCGCAGGCCAGTCCTTAAAGCTCACGGTGCTAAGTGATAAACGGCAGGTAGGTCGTAAGACCCTACCCACCGTCCATTATAGCCAGCTAATTACTTAGCTACAGTTTCTACAACGCGCAACATGTTGCAGGTATAACCGTATTCGTTGTCGTACCAGGCAACTACCTTAACAAAGGTAGAGTCCAGTGCCATACCGGCTTCAGCATCGAAGATGGATGGGCATGTGTTGCCACGGAAGTCAGTAGAAACAACCTTGTCTGCGGTGTAACCCAGCACACCTTTCATGGAGCCTTCAGAAGCAGCCTTCATGGCAGCGCAGATCTGCTCGTATGTGGTTTCCTTGATCAGTTCTACGGTCAAGTCAACTACTGATACGTCAGAAGTTGGTACACGGAATGCCATGCCAGTCAGCTTCTTGTTCAGCTCAGGAATTACCACGCCTACGGCCTTAGCAGCGCCGGTAGAAGATGGAATGATGTTTTCCAGAATACCACGACCACCACGCCAGTCTTTGCTGGATGGGCCGTCAACAGTTTTCTGGGTAGCTGTAGCCGCATGCACTGTGCTCATCAGACCGCGCTTGATACCGAAATTGTCGTTCAGTACTTTAGCAACAGGTGCCAGGCAGTTGGTGGTGCAGGAAGCAGCAGAAACAATTGCTTCGCCAGCATAAGTCTCGTGGTTAACACCGTAAACGAACATTGGGGTGTCATCTTTGGACGGTGCGCTTTGTACCACTTTCTTCGCGCCAGCGTTGATGTGTGCCTGGCAAGACTCTTTGGTCAGGAAGAAACCGGTAGATTCGATGATGATGTCTGCGCCGACTTCATTCCACTTCAGATTGGAAGGGTCACGTTCAGCGCTCAGGCGGATTTTTTTGCCGTTCACGATCATGTTGTTGCCTTCTACGGACACATCGCCATTGAAACGGCCATGTACGGAATCGTATTTGAGCATGTATGCCAAATATTCCGGGTCAAGCAAGTCGTTGATAGCGACCACTTCAATATTCGGGAAATCCTTGGCGATAGCACGGAATGCCATACGGCCAATACGGCCAAAGCCGTTAATACCAACTTTAATTGCCATTGTTGCTGCTCCTTAGCGATAAAAAAACGGTAGCTGCCATCATCACAGCGCGGAAGCGCGCTGTGATGATGGTTTATGCTGAATTACAATACGCCTTTGACGGTGTTCACCACGTTGTCGACGGTGAAGCCAAAGTGCTTGAACAGTTCGGGTGCTGGTGCTGATTCGCCAAATGTATCCATACCAACCACAGCGCCTTCCAGGCCGACATATTTGCGCCAGAAGTCGGAAACACCGGCTTCGATCGCGACACGCACGATGCCTTTAGGCAATACGCTGGCTTTATAAGCAGCATCCTGACGATCAAATACGTTGGTCGATGGCATGGAGACCACGCGAGCAGCGATGCCTTGTTCAGCCAGTGCAGCTTGAGCATTTACAGCCAGTTCTATTTCAGAACCGGTGGAGATCAGAACTACTTTAGGGTTGGCAACATCTTTGAGCACATAACCACCGCGGGCAACGTTAGCGATAGTCGCTTCGTCACGTGCCATAAATGGCAGGTTCTGACGGCTCAGGATTAGGCTGGTTGGTCCAGTGGTGCGGCCAACACCGTTACCCCAGGCAACAATGGTTTCCAGGGTGTCGCAAGGACGCCATACATCCATGTTCGGGATCATGCGTAAGGTAGAGGTCTGCTCAACCGGTTGATGGGTCGGGCCGTCTTCACCTAGGCCGATGGAGTCGTGAGTGAATACATAGATCACGCGTTTCTTCATCAGTGCGGACATGCGCAGTGCATTGCGTGCATATTCCGAGAACATCAGGAAGGTGCCGCCGAATGGCAACAGGCCGCCGTGCAGGGACATGCCGTTCATGATATGGCTCATGCCGAACTCGCGCACGCCGTAAGAGATGTAGTTACCGACCTTCTTGCCATGAACATGGTGGCAACCTGTCCAGTTGGTCAGGTTGGAACCCGTCAAGTCAGCAGAGCCGCCCAGGAATTCAGGCAGCGCTGGAGCCAGTGCGTTGATTGCAATTTGCGATGCTTTGCGTGTGGCAACGGTTTCTGCTTTGGCATTGATGGTAGCAATTGCGTTGGCCAGGAACTCGTTCCAGTTGGCTGGCAATTCACCTGCCATGCGGCGGGTGAATTCGGCAGCTTCGGCTGGATAGGCTGCAGCGTATTCTGCGAATTTGTTGTTCCACAGGCTTTCCAGTCCGGCGCCCTTGGTTTTTGCATCCCAGCCTTCGTAGACGTCAGCAGGGATTTCAAATGGAGCGTGATTCCAGCCAAGATTTTTACGGGTGTCAGCGATTTCTTGCGCGCCCAGTGCTGCACCGTGGACGTCGTGAGTGCCTTCCTTGTTAGGAGAGCCTTTACCGATGATGGTTTTGCAGCAAATCATGGTTGGCTTGTCGGTAACGGCTTTGGCAGCTTGTACAGCGGCTTCAATCGCTTCCGCGTTATGGCCATCCACTCCGGCAATGACGTGCCAGCCGTAGGACTCAAAGCGCTTAGGCGTGTCGTCGGTAAACCAGCCTTCAACGTGACCGTCGATGGAAATGCCGTTGTCATCCCAGAATGCAATCAATTTGCCCAGACCCCAGGTGCCAGCCAGTGCGCAAGCTTCATGGGAAATACCTTCCATCAGGCAACCGTCGCCGAGGAATACGTAAGTGTGGTGATTAACAATTTCGTGGTCAGGTTTGTTGAATTCAGCAGCCAGCAGCTTTTCTGCCATTGCCATACCAACCGCGTTGGTAATACCCTGGCCTAATGGGCCGGTGGTGGTTTCAACACCAGGGGTATAGCCCAGTTCCGGGTGACCAGGGGTCTTGGAATGCAATTGGCGGAAGTTTTTCAATTCTTCGATCGGCAAATCGTAACCGGTTAAATGCAGTAACGCATAAATCAGCATGGAGCCATGGCCATTGGACAGCACGAAGCGGTCACGGTCAGCCCAGTGTGGATTGATCGGGTTGTGGCGCAGGTGATGGTTCCACACTACTTCCGCGATTTCGGCCATGCCCATAGGCGCACCAGGATGGCCTGATTTGGCTTTTTCCACGGCATCCATAGCTAGCGCGCGGATGGCGTTTGCGAGTTCGTTACGAGTTGCCATTGCTTTTTCCTTAGAAAATAAATAAATGAGGTAGCGCTGAGAAGCTGAAAGTTCCCGATTATCGCCGACATGGCAAATTTCGGCAAGTATACTGAGCGCCTAAATTCATCGGCGCCCGTAAAAATAGTGTGCTAATTCAAACGTTAGGCGCTGGTTTGAGGTTGGCCTGTTTGATCCATTCATGCCACTCTGTAAACAGGTCGCTGCCGAGCGCTGCTATGACCGAGCGCTGCCAAGGGCTGTCAGCCCAGAAATCATCATGGGTCAGCGTGCAGCAATGCCCCCCTGCCTCTTCCATGATCAGGCATCCTGCAGCGTAATCCCACAGTTTTTGTCCGCCGTGCAGGTAGACATCAAACCGGCCGGCCGCGACATAGCACCAATCCAGCGTGCTCGCGCCAAAATTGCGCTGCGACGTGTAGGGCGGATGCAGGGCGATTTGCGCGGTAATATTGTCATTGATGCGTTTCAATTCAACGGCAGCCAGGCTGTGGCGCAAGTCAGGAGCGCGCGTACGGATGGGCAGGCTTTCGCCATTGAGAAAGGCGCCTTTGCCGCGTTCAGCATAAAAAACCTCGTCGGCAACCGGATCGTAAATCACTCCCAGCTCGCTGCGGCCATTACGCATCAGCGCGACGGAGATGCCGAAATAGGGAATACCGTTAACGAAATTGGAGGTGCCGTCGATCGGGTCGATGCACCATAAACCTTCGCTACCCGCTTCCCACTGCTGGATTTGCTCGTCCTCGGTCATCTCTTCACCCAATACCGGGTAAGGCGCGAGTTTGCGCAACTCGGTGGTGAGTGCGTGCTGGCAGGCTAAATCCGCCTCGGTACACATACTACCATCGGTTTTATGGCTGTGTGCGACCTTGAGATAGCGCGGCATGACTTCGGTCTGAGCAACCTGTTTGACGATTGCGATAACTTGATTAAGCATAGCTGGGCGTTAGTCTTTCCATTTAATCGAACAACCCATGCTGGGGATTTGCTCTAGCGGGCCTTTTTGGGTGGTGGCGACCATTTTCATGGCTTCAAACAGGTCGCGTGGCACCCCTTCCGGCGCGGTTTCTTTGCGCGATGCGTCAAATCGGCCACGATATTGCAACTCGCCTGCGCGGTTAAAGCCAAAAAAGTCCGGTGTGCATACCGCATCGTAACTGCGGGCAACGGCCTGCGTTTCATCGAAAACGTAGGGAAATGGAAAATCGAATTCATCTGCCACTTTGATCATGTTGTCGAATGAGTCTTCGGCGTAATCTGCCGGATCGTTGGACATGATGGCTATGCTGTTAATACCGTGCTGGTCGCGCAATTCGCGGCAATCGCGCACCAGGCGCGGCCGGATTGATTGCACGTAAGGGCAGTGATTGCAGATAAACATGACCAGCAGGCCATTTGGACCCATGGCGGATGAGAGGGAATAACGTTTGCCGTCGATGCCGGGTAAATCGAAATCGGGGGCTTGCCAGCCGAATTGGCAAACCGGGGTTTGTAAACTGACCATTTCTGCTCCGCTGAAAAATCTGATTAATTACGGGTTATCATACCATGTAAGCTCATTCTGGATCATGTTGATATGCCGCGTTTTTACATTCCCTACCCCCCTGTTAGCGGTACGTTACTGAAGCTGCCGGAAGCAGCTGCGCATCATGCCGCACGTGTGTTGCGCCTGAGTGTAGGTGATGTTGTCGCGTTATTTGACGGCTCAGGTTGTGAGTGGGTGGCGAGCATCCATTACATAGATAAACGTGATGTTGAAGTCATGGTGGATAAGCATCTGGAAATCAGCCGCGAATCATCGTTGTCGGTGACGCTGGTGCAGGGTATTTCCAGCGGCGACCGTATGGATTATACCTTGCAGAAAGCCGTGGAGCTGGGTGTGGCGCATATCCAGCCATTGGCGTGTGCGCGCAGTGTGGTCAAGCTGGCCGGTGAGCGTGCAGATAAGCGCCGCAGCCATTGGCAAAATCTGGTGATCGCGGCATGTGAGCAGTGCGGACGTAACCTGGTGCCGGAGGTGGCTGCGGTGGAGTCTCCGTCAGCCTGGCTGAATAAGCCGTCTGCCGCGTCATTGCGCATCATGTTTGCGCCGGACGCCGATGCCACTTTGCATACCTTGACTAAACCGGCATCCAGCGTAGAAATTCTGGCGGGGCCTGAAGGCGGCTTTAATGCGGAAGAACATCGCCTGGCTATAGCCGCCGGTTTTGTCCCGGTGCGACTAGGGCCACGGGTGTTGCGTACCGAGACTGCCGCACTGGCGGCGCTGAGTGCGATGCAGGTGCTGTGGGGCGATTTTTAAGCTGTTTTATTTTTGGTATACACTGTGACTTTCCCGGGAAAAATCGCCTAATAATAAATGCCTACTATGCCACTCAATTCCTTTGTTCACTGGTTTCGTGCTGCTACGCCTTATATTCATGCGTTTCGCGGCAAGACCTTCGTACTCGCGTTTGGCGGTGAAGTGCTGACCGACGGTCAGTTTACCCGCTTGGCGCATGATTTGAATCTGCTCAACAGTCTGGGTGTGCGGCTGGTGCTGGTGCATGGCGTGCGGCCGCAGGTCGAAGCGCATTTGACCGAGCGCCAGGCGGCAATTCGTTATGTGGACGGTTTGCGGGTGACGGATGCGGATGCGCTGGCCTGCGTGAAGGAGGCCGTGGGCGAGGTGCGGGTTGAAATAGAGGCGTTGCTGTCGATGGGTTTGCCTAACAGTCCTATGGCGAATGCCGACATCCGTGTCGCCTCCGGCAATTTCGTCACCGCGCGGCCACTGGGCGTGCGGCAGGGGGTGGATCTGCAGCATACTGGCGCGGTGCGGAAAATTAACGCAGCTGCCATCCGCCAGCGGCTGGATGATAACGACATGGTGCTGCTGTCCCCACTGGGCTATTCGCCGACCGGCGAGATTTTCAATCTGTCCCTGGAGGACGTGGCAACTGCCGCAGCGCAGGCGCTGGCTGCCGATAAGCTGATTTTTCTGATGGAAACGGATGGCGTGCAGGATGCCGAGGGTGAGCTGCTGCATATTCTGACCGTGCCAGAGGCGCAGCGCATACTCGAACAACATGCAGACCTGGCGGACGATGTGGGGTATTACCTGCCGTGTGCTATCGATGCGTGTCAGCAAGGGGTGGGGCGCGTGCATATGATCAGTCGCCACGTGGATGGTGCACTGCTCACGGAATTGTTTACGCACGAAGGCGTGGGTACGATGCTGACGCCGGCGCGACTGGAAACGCTGCGCACAGCCACGATAGATGACGTGGGCGGTATTCTGCAGCTGATTCATCCCCTCGAAGAGGAAGGCATGCTGGTGCGGCGTTCGCGCGAGCGTCTGGAGATGGAAATAGAGCGGTTTATTGTGCTGGAGCATGATGGTCTGTTGATCGGATGTGCTGCACTGTACCCATTTGTTGATGAGCGTGCTGGCGAACTGGCATGTCTGGCCGTGCACCCGGATTATCGTGGTAACGCACGGGGTGACGTGCTGCTTGAGGCGGCCGAAAAGGCTGCGCGGCAGGCCAGGCTGGAACGTTTGTTTGTACTGACTACGCATACCGCGCACTGGTTTGTCGAACGTGGCTTTGACAGTGCGAATGTGAGTGAACTGCCGATGCAGAAACAGGCGCTGTACAATTATCAGCGGCGTTCCAAGGTGTTTGTGAAAACCTTATGAATGTAACGCGTCGTCGCTTGTGTGCGGCACTTGCGCTGACGGCTTTGCCCATTGCGGGGCGAGCTGAGTCGGCAACGTTAACCATAGGCTTATTTCCCAATTTGCCCGCGCATAGATTGATTGAGCTATATCAGCCGCTGGCAACTTATCTGGCGCAGCTGCTGGGTTGCCAGGTGCGGCTATTTTCTGCCCGGGATTTCAAAACGTTTTATCAGGCGACACGTGATAATCAGTTTGATCTCGTGGTGACCGCACCGCATTTGGCCTGGCTGGCAATGTCTGAATCCGGCTGGCGTCCCCTGGTGACATTCTCCCATTCCGTGACCGGAGTCATTGTTGTTAAACAGGGCAGCGAAATTACGGATCCTAAAAGTTGCCGTGGCAAGTCCGTTGCCATGGTTGATTCGTTAGCGATAGTCAGCCAGTTGGGGCTGGGCTATTTCAAGGCGGCAGGTCTGACAGCGAATACGGATTATCGGGTAAGCAATTTCCGTAATCACGCAGATGCCGCTTTGGCCGTCATGATAGCTAAAGCCGACTGTGGTGTAGTGGGTAAATTGCCGTTCCAGCAAATGGTGGCTGAAGTACAGGGCAAATTGCAAATCATCGGGGAAACACAGTCTGTGCCCAGTCAGTTCGTGATGGCGAGTTCGCGCATGTCGATGGTGTTAAGCGAGCGTGTTCGGGCCGCGCTGGTGGCGTTTCCCCGTGCCCCGTCGGGTGCTACCTTTATTAAGGCTCAGCACTCGGGAATGATGGTTGCCGCTGATGCGAACGCACTTGTACCGATACAGCCTTATGCCCTGGTTACCCGGGCGCTGTTAAGTCAGGGGGGTGAGTGATAAAAGCAGTCCATTTCCCGTTATGGCTCAAAATTCTGGGGGCTGCGCTAACAGTGCAGTTGCTGGTGCTGCTGGCGTTGGGTTACACCAGTATTACTTTACTCAATCAGGCTTTGCTTCAGCAAAATGAGGTACGGGTGAACGAGTTACGTCCATTGTTGAATGCGAACTTGTCGGGCGCGCTATTTCAGCGGGATCTTGCCGGGATCCGCACTTTGCTGCGTGCAGTGCAGCGTAAGCAGGGAATCAGCTACTTGTGGCTGGTTGACGCAGATGGCAAGTTTATTGCCGCGGCAGGACAAGTGCCTGCTGCGTTCCAGGCTGTGCCCCAGGTTAAACCAGTAATGTCCGGGATTATTGATAATGAATTGCCGGTGGAAATCGGTGGCATTCGGTATGGCACTCTGCATTTTGGCTTGTCTACGGAATTGGCTGAGCGCGCAAAGCAGCGTTTGATAGAGCAGGGGTTTCTGGTGG
Source organism: Sulfuriferula thiophila (assembly GCF_003864975.1). NCBI lineage: Bacteria > Pseudomonadati > Pseudomonadota > Betaproteobacteria > Nitrosomonadales > Sulfuricellaceae > Sulfuriferula > Sulfuriferula thiophila. The sequence continues at coordinate 478,853 of NZ_BHGL01000007.1, read as the reverse complement.
CGAGTGTCACTGAAATTATTGCGTTCCTGCTATTGCTGGTGATGAGTATCTGGTTGACGCGCCATTTGCGGCAGTTGGCGGCCGCCAGCCAGAGTCTGGCGGCAGGGGGTGAGCATATCAAATTGCCGGTCAATACCGATGATGAGGTAGGCCAGCTCAATGCGGCATTTAATGCGATGGCAGAAAGTCTGCAGCAGCGGATAGGCGCGTTGCAGGATGCCGAAACCAGACAGCGTGAAGCCCTGGAGTATGTGCGCGAAGAAGAGGCGCGCCTGGTGGCGTTGTTGTCTGCAATGACGCTGGGTATCGTGTTTGTCGATAAAGCTGGACGTGTCATCTACTGCAATCCCGCCTTCGAGCAGATTTGGGGATTGCGCGATCGTGAGCAGATCATCGGGAAATCGGCGCTGGATTTGTTGCAGCATTCGAATGCCGTACTGGTCAATCCTGCGCACTTTTCCGAGTATATGGTGCGGATGATGCGGGCGGGTAGCGGCATGACCGAATTTGAAATTGAAATGGTGGGCGGCCGTCTGGTTACGCAGGTAACGCGTTCGGTGCTGGCTGATGATGGTCAGGTTCTGGGGTCGTTATGGATATTTGAGGATGTTACCCGCGAACGCCAGACTGCTGCGCAATTGCTGTACCTGGCGGAGCGAGATGCGCTGACCGGATTATATAACCGGCGTAGCTTCGAAAATGCATTGTCCGGCATTTTCAGATCCAATGCGCGTCAGGAGCAGAAGGGTGCCCTGCTGTTTATTGATCTGGATGGTTTTAAATATATCAATGATACGTTTGGACATCGTGCCGGAGATGCCATGTTGATTCGTGTGTCAGGTGTGATTGCTGCCTTGGTCAGGCAAGGAGAGGTTTTGTACCGGTTGGGTGGGGATGAGTTTGCGATCCTGATGCCGAATGTCAGTGACACGGATGCGCAGGCACTGGCGACACGCGTGGTTAATGCCATTGCGCAGATACCTTTCCGCTTTGAAGAGCGCGATCTGCGCCTGACGTCCAGTGTTGGTATTGCGCTTTATCCCGTGCACGCCAACGACCCGGATCAGTTGGTGGCTAGAGCCGATGCGGCCATGTACCAGGCCAAGCAGGCTGGTAAAAACAGCTGGCGCAGTTATCAGGAGAATCTGGACAGCTCGCGCGAGATGGTGTCGCGTATGCAGTGGAGCCAGCGCATCGATCAGGCGCTGAACGAACAATTGTTCGAACTGCATTTTCAGGGGGTGTACATAGTTGCCACCGGGCTGTTGTCACACTACGAAGTGCTGATCAGGATGCGGGAGAGTGCTGATTCCACAGAGTTTGCCATGCCGGGTCTTTTTGTGGCGATTGCCGAGCAATCCGGGCAGATACTGGCGATAGATCGCTGGGTGCTAACTGAAAGTTTGCAAATGCTGGCCAAGCACCCTGAGGTGCCGGCGTTGGCGGTCAATCTGTCCGGGCGCTCACTGGATGATGCCGGCTTGATTGATTTTATTGCCGAGCAGCTTGAACTGTATCAGGTCGATCATCGGCGTTTGATGTTCGAAATTACCGAAACGGCCGCGCTGTCTGATTTGCAGGACGCGCAGCGTTTCATTGAGGCGTTGCGGGAAATGGGGTGCATGGTCAGCCTGGATGATTTTGGCAACGGTTTTTCATCATTCGCTTATCTGAAATACCTGAACGCCAACATGCTTAAAATCGATGGGATGTTTATACAGAATATCTGCGATGAGATGGATAATCAGATTTTCGTGAAGGCTATTGTTGATGTAGCGCGTGGTTTGGGAAAAATCACCGTGGCTGAGTGTGTCGAGACCCAGGATGTGTTTGATATGGTTAAAAAACTGGGGGTGGATATGGTGCAGGGATACTATTTCGACCGACCCGGTCCGGCCATAGTCTTCTCGTCTAAACACCTGCGTTCGGTGTAGAATAGCGCGTTATCAGTTTGTTAGGTTGTTATCGTGATTGCTACCCAAAATCTCACCATTCAGTTCGGGGCCAAGCCCTTATTCGAAAACGTTACAGTTAAATTCGGCGACGGTAACCGTTATGGTTTGATCGGCGCGAATGGCTGCGGCAAATCCACTTTCATGAAGATACTGGCGGGTCAGTTAGCGCCTACTTCCGGCCATGTGGCTCTGGATACAGGTGATAAGCTGGGCTGGTTGCGTCAGGATCAATTTGGCTATGAAGACCAGATTGTGCTGGATGTGGTGATGCAGGGTGATGCTGATTTATGGGCAGTCAAGCACGAAAAAGATGCGATTTACGCTAACCCTGAATCCACTGAAGATGATTACATGCGGGCGGCGGAGTTGGAAGGCAAGTTCGCCGAGCTGGATGGTTATTCCGCTGAAGCGCGCGCCGGTGAGTTATTGCTGGGTCTGGGCATCCCTAGTGCGCAGCATAATGGGCCGATGAAAGAAGTCGCGCCGGGCTGGAAGTTGCGTGTGTTGCTGGCGCAATCCCTGTTCGGTAATCCGGATATTCTGCTGCTGGATGAGCCAACCAATAACCTGGACATCAATGCGATTCGCTGGCTGGAAAACATACTCGATCAGCGTTCCTGCACCATGATTATTATTTCTCATGACCGTCACTTCCTGAATTCGATCTGTACACACATGGCCGATCTGGATTACGGCAAGATCCAGTTGTTCCCGGGCAATTATGATGAGTACATGACCGCTGCGGCGCAGGCACGTGAAGGCTTGCAGGCAGCTAATGCCCGAGCCAAGGATAAAATTGCCGAGCTGCAAACTTTCGTATCACGTTTCTCCGCGAATGCCTCCAAGGCGCGTCAGGCGACGTCACGTGTCAAGCAGATCGACAAGCTCAAACAGGATATGGGCGTAATCAAACCTTCTTCGCGTCAGTATCCCTACATTCGTTTCGAGCAGGAAAAACCATTACACCGGAATGTGGTGGAAGTGACGGACCTTGCTATCGGTTACGATCAGTCTCTGTTCTCAAAATTCAGCGTGATTGTAGAAGCCGGTGAGCGCATCGCCATTATCGGTGAAAACGGTGCCGGTAAAACCACGCTGGTGAAAACCCTGATTGGCGAAATGCCGGCCCTGGACGGTAAAATAAAATGGTCGGAAAACGCCAAGATTGGTTACTATGCGCAGGATCATGCTGCTGATTTTGATAGCGATCTCAATCTGTTTGACTGGATGAAACAGTGGGCGGATGCGGGTGAGGATGATCAGGCCATTCGCAGCGTGCTGGGTAAATTGCTGTTCTCCGGCGATGATGTGAAGAAATCCGTACGTGTCCTCTCCGGTGGTGAGCAAGGCCGCATGATGTTCGGCAAGCTGACGCTGACCAAGGCCAATGTGCTGGTGCTGGACGAGCCGACCAATCACCTGGATATGGAGTCCATTGAATCCATCAATACCGCGGTGGAGTTGTTCAAGGGCACTGTGATATTCGTTTCGCATGACCGTTCATTCGTATCTTCGCTGGCCACACGCTTAATTGAAATCCGTGATCAGCGGGCTGAAATCTTCAACGGTAACTACGAGGAGTATCTGGCTAGTCGCGGCATCGCTTGATGAAATTAGTCGTACTTATTTCTGGCCGCGGTTCTAATCTGCAGGCGATACTCGATGCCGGTTTGCCTGCAGAGGTAGTGGCAGTGCTGAGTAACCGTGAATCTGCAGAGGGCTTACGGCTGGCTGAGGCGCACGGGATTGCTACTCATGCACTGGCGCATACCGGTTTTGCCAGTCGGGCCGAGTTCGATCAGGCAATGCTGCAGTTGATAGACAATTATGCCCCTGATTTAGTGGTATTGGCGGGCTATATGCGCATTTTGACTGACGAATTTGTGCAGCATTATGCGGGTCGTCTGATTAATATCCATCCGTCACTATTGCCGAGCTATACCGGTTTAAACACCCATGCGCGAGCGTTGGCAGATGGCGTTAAAATTCACGGCTGCACCGTGCATCTGGTGACCCCTACGCTGGATCACGGGCCGGTCATTGTCCAGGCGGCAGTTGCCGTGCGCAGTGATGATACTGCCGAAACTCTGGGAGCTCGCGTGCTGGAGGCTGAGCATCGGATTTATCCGCTGGCTATCCGCTGGTTTGTCGAAAATAGACTGGCGGTAGATGCATGCGGTAAAGTAAACTTGTTGAACGGCGAAGGGTCCGAACAGTCGGTGTTTTACCTGGGGGCATAAATGCAACAACACGCCAAACGCATTTTCATCATTGCGTTGCTGATTTCGTTGTTGATACACGTGGTGTTGCTAACCGGGGTGAGATTTACTTTACCCAGCCATGATGACGCGGATTCCAGCGTGATTGAAGCCCGGCTGATGCCGTTACCTGTACCTGCGGCCAAGCCTGCTCCGGTAGCAATCAAGAAAAAACCGGAACCAGTCCGTCCCCCCAAACCAAAATCCCGCCCGGCCCCTGCACACCCGCTTGTCGCGCCACCCATAGATGTTCCTGCACCCCAGGCGCAGCCGCTTGAACCCGGTATGCCTGCGCCGTCACCTCTAGAACCGGGCACAGTAATGCCTGCAGATGCCCAACCCGATGTTACTCAGACTGAGCCTGGCTCAGCAACGACCAACCCTGCATTGAATACGCTGCCGGATAAAGTTGAGATTCAATATAAGGTGGTAAAGGGTATTGATGGTTTTGGGATTGGTAAAGCCAGTTATCTCTGGGTCGCCAAGGATGGGCAATATACGCTGACCAGCATTACCGAGGGCAGCGGTATTTTCTCGTTGTTGCAGCCGGGCAAGCTGGTGCAGATCAGTCAGGGTAAAATTACCCAGTCAGGACTGGCGCCGGACGATTTCTGGATACAGCGTGGGCGCGCTACACCGGACAAGACTACCGCCGCCCATTTTGATTATGCGCATCAGGCGGTGACGATTACTAAAAACAATCGTGCGTTTTCGGTGCCTATGCTGGATAACGCTCAGGATGTGCTCAGTGTGATATTCCAGCTGGCGGTACGCTCACCGATACCCGATGAGATGTTGCTCCATGTCACCACCGGCAAAAGCCTGAAGCCCTATCATGCGATGGTGGTCGGCGAAGAAATCATTCCTACGGCGCTAGGTCAGTTGAAAACCATGCATCTGTCCCGCCCGGCTGAGGAGGATGAAGATGCTATGGACGTCTGGCTGGCGGTGGATTACAACTACGTGCCGGTGAAAATCCGCGTTAACCACAGCAAATATGGCGTGATCGAGCAGCTGATCACCGGTATGCAGGTTAATTAAGCGGACGGATAGTTATAACGCAGCGCGGATTTGTTTGGCCAGCGCCAACGCGGTTTCCAGTGTATTGTCCAGGCAGGTGTAGTGCCCCATCTTACGTCCCGGGCGCGCGCTTTGTTTACCATACAAATGCAGCTTGGCTTGCGGGTAACGCAATAATGCTGCCCAGTTAGGTTGGCTGTCTCCCCAGATATCACCTAGCAAATTGACCATGACTGCCGGAGTATGTTGCGCAGTAGCGCCCAAGGGCAGGTTGCACAAGGCGCGCACCTGCATCTCAAACTGGCTGGAGAGGCAGGCATCCAGCGTATAGTGGCCACTATTATGCGGACGCGGCGCGATTTCGTTGACCACGAGCTGGTCGCCATCAACCACAAAAAATTCCACTGCCATGACGCCGCAGTAATCAAGCTGCTGAGCAATGGCCATGGCGGCATCGCGCGCCTGAGTTGCCAGCGCCGCGGAAACGCGAGCGGGCACGATGCTGATATCCAGTATGCCAGCTTCATGGATGTTTTCTGAAACTGGGTAGAGGGCGATTCCGCCAGCTTCGTTGCGGCCCAGTACCACCGATAACTCGCATTCCAGATTGAGCATTTTTTCCAGCACGCAGACCTCGCCACCCATGCTGGCAAAAGCCGCCTGTGCCTGGGCTAAATCCGCTACGCGAGCCTGACCTTTGCCGTCATAGCCGAAGCGCGATACTTTGAGGACAGCCGGAAATCCAACGCTGGCGCACGCATCGGTCAGATCCGCTGCCGTGCTGATGACGGCAAACGGTGCTGTGGCAAAACCATGCTGACGTAGCCAGGATTTTTCCGCGACCCGGTTTTGTGCAATTTCCACGGCTTCTGCGCTGGGTTTGACCGGGCAGTGCGCAGCCAGATTGCGTAATGTGTCGGCAGGAACGTTCTCGAATTCGGTGGTGATGGCAGCACACGTTTGCGCCATTTGTGCCAAAGCTTGCGCGTCCTGATAGTCGGCACATACATGCGTATCGGCAAATTGGCCAGCCGGGCTGAGCGGATCAGGGTCCAGCACCATGACGTGATAACCCATGGTGCGCGCAGCGATCGTGAACATGCGACCAAGCTGGCCGCCTCCTAACATGCCGAGTGTTGCGCCGGGGAGTATCATTTTGCTCATAGTGGGGCTTTATGCGTCAGGTAAGCTCATGCTGAGCACGGTGTCGGATTGATTGGTGCGGAATGTCTCGAGTTTTTCAGCCAGTGCCGGATCGCCGCTTGCCAGCATGGCTGCGGCAAATAAGGCGGCGTTGGCGGCGCCGGCTTCGCCGATGGCAAAGGTAGCGACAGGAATGCCTTTGGGCATCTGCACGATAGACAGCAGTGAATCCATGCCTTTAAGATATTTTGACGGTACGGGCACGCCGAGCACGGGCACAGTGGTTTTGGCGGCGAGCATGCCCGGCAAGTGGGCGGCACCGCCCGCACCGGCAATGATCGCGCGTAAGCCGCGTGCGTGCGCGCTGGCAGCGTATTCAAACAGCAAATCGGGGGTGCGGTGCGCGGATACGACACGCGCTTCGAATGCTACTCCCAGCGACTTCAACATCAGCGCTGCATGCTGCATGACTTCCCAATCACTGTTGCTGCCCATGACGATGCCGATTTGTGGTGTGCTCATGTCGATAAGTGGTAAGTAAGCGAAAGCGCTATTTTAGCTGATTTTTGTAAAAACACGGCAACACAGAATAACGAGCGCAGCCAATTGAGTTAAAATTCACCATCTTGTTTGAAAGGTCGAATATGCCCACCACCCAGTTTACCCCCGGCGACAAAGCAAATATCCTGTCTGAGGCGCTACCTTATATCCAGCGTTTTTTTGATAAGACTATCGTGATCAAATACGGCGGTAATGCCATGACGGATGACAAACTTAAAGAAGGGTTTGCGCGCGATGTGGTGTTGCTGAAGCTGGTGGGGATGAATCCTGTGATCGTACACGGTGGCGGACCGCAAATTGGCGAGCTGCTGAAGCGCGTAGGCAAGCAGAGTGAATTCATACAAGGGATGCGCGTGACGGACCAGGAAACCATGGATGTGGTGGAAATGGTACTGGGCGGCCTGGTGAATAAGGAAATCGTTAACCTGATCAATCAGCACGGCGGCAAAGCAGTAGGATTAACCGGTAAAGATGGTGGCATGATCCGCGCCAAGAAGATGCTGATCGACGATCGCGAAAATCCCGGTAACAAGCTGGATATCGGTTTGGTCGGTGAGGTGCTGGGGATAGATCCGCAACTGGTTCAGTTGCTGGACACTCGCGATTTCATTCCGGTGATTGCGCCTGTAGGGGTGGGCGAGCAGGGCGAATCTTACAATATCAATGCCGATTTGGTAGCGGGTAAGCTGGCGGAAACCTTGCGTGCGGAAAAGCTGATCTTGATGACCAATATTCCGGGTGTGCTGGATAAAGAAGGTGGTTTGTTGACTGGCTTGTCGGCGCGTCGAGTGGATGAGTTGATAGCAGACGGTACCATTTACGGTGGCATGCTGCCAAAAATTAATTGTGCACTGGAGGCGGTCAAGAATGGTGTGCAAACTGCACATATTATTGATGGCCGGGTTGAGCATGCGTTGTTGCTGGAAGTGCTGACGAAAGACGGCGTTGGTACACTGATTAAGCGTGGCTAAGCGATAGCGGGGTGTCTCCGTCGTTACAGGAGACATCGCTTTCGACAGGCAATAAAAAACCCGCTATGGCAGCGGGTTTTTTATTGTCCGGTCTACATACCCGGCGGGCTGAATTACTTCAGCTTGATTTCTTTGTACAGCACGTGCTTGCGAGCCTTAGGATCGAACTTCATGAACTCCAGTTTTTCAGGCGTAGTACGCTTGTTTTTGCTGGTGGTGTAGAAGTGTCCGGTACCTGCGGTAGACTCTAACTTGATTTTTTCGCGGATTTTGCTAGCCATGTTCTACCCCTTAGATCTTCTCGCCGTTGGCGCGCATTTTTTCTAACACAGCTTCAATACCGTTTTTATCGATAGTGCGCAGTGCAGCGGTGCTGACGCGCAAACGGATAAAACGGTTCTCTTCTTCTAGCCAGAAACGACGTGATTGCAGGTTAGGCAAAAAACGACGTTTAGTTTTGTTGTTAGCGTGGGAAACATTGTTCCCAGACATTGGCGATTTGCCAGTAATTTGACATACACGGGCCATAGCGACCTCCCACGGAATTCGGAAAAACGCGATTTATACCATGTTTTTATAGTAAAAGTCAAAGTAATCCACGTTCGGAAAAAGAAATTGTTGCACTACAGCCTATAATGAAATGGTCTAGAACACGCACGTCTACTAGCGCCAACGCCTTTTTAAGGGCTTGAGTTAAATTTTCATCGGCCTGGCTAGGTTCGGCTACGCCGGACGGATGGTTGTGTGCCAGAATCAGTGCTGCAGCATTATGCGCCAGGGCGCGTTTGACCACTTCGCGTGGATAGACGCTCGCCTGATTCAAGGTGCCTTGAAATAATTCTTCGATAGCCAGTACTCGATTCTGGCTATCCAGAAATACCGCGCAAAATACTTCATGGGCTTTACCAGCCAATGCCAGGCGTAAGTAGTCGCGCACCGCTGCGGGTGAGTTGAGTGTGTCGGTCTGGCGCATCTCTTCGGACAGTGCGCGACGTGCCATTTCCAGCACGGCCTGCAATTGCGCATATTTGGCATCTCCCAGACCGGGGAATGCACAAAACTCCTGATGGCTGGCGGCAAACAATCGAGTCAGGCTTTTGAATTCGTTGATCAGTTCTCGTGCCATGTCTACCGCGCTTTTGCCGGGTATCCCGGTGCGCAGGAAAATCGCCAGTAGCTCTGCATCGCTCAATGCTGCCGCGCCGCGTAATAGTAACTTTTCGCGTGGACGCTCGTCCTCCGGCCAGTCGGTAATTGCCATGCACTCCCCCTTTGTTGTTTTTGACTATGTAAATTCTGCGTATTGATTTTATAAGGTAAAATGCGCTTTTTACGCGCACAGACATAATCATGCCGGAATTGCAGAATAAACGCATCTTGCTGGGGGTCACAGGAGGCATTGCCGCCTATAAAGCTGCCGAATTAACGCGTCTGCTGATCAAGGCCGGCGCGCGAGTGCAGGTGGTGATGACGCAGGCGGCAACACAGTTTGTCGGTGCGAAGACTTTTCAGGCGCTGTCGGGTCAGCCGGTAATTACCGACTTGTGGGACGATGCCAGTGCGAATGGCATGGCGCATATCCAGCTCAGCCGCGAGAGCGATCTGGTCGTGGTGGCGCCGGCTACAGCCGATTTCATCGCCAGGCTGGCGCATGGGCTGGCTGGCGATATGTTATCTACCTTGTGCCTGGCGCGTAGCTGTCCATTAGTTCTGGCGCCAGCGATGAACCGGCAAATGTGGGCACATCCTGCGACGCAGCGTAATGTCCGGCAAATGAGGGAGGATGGTGTTGCAGTGCTGGGGCCGGACGCCGGTGAGCAGGCCTGCGGAGAGGTGGGTGAGGGGCGCATGCTGGAACCCGTCGGTTTATATAACGCAATCGTTGCCCAATTCACGCCTGCGTTGTTGGCGAACCAGCACGTACTGATTACGGCAGGACCGACGCTGGAAAAGCTGGATCCGGTGCGCGCGCTGACCAACATGAGTTCCGGCAAGATGGGGTATGCCGTGGCGCAGGCCGCAATAGAAGCAGGCGCCACCGTAACACTGATCAGCGGGCCGACTTGTATTGCGCCACCTGCTGCGGCTCGGGTGATTCATGTCGAGAGCGCAGCGGAGATGCTGCAGGCGGTGAATCAGCAGGTGCCAGATGCGGATATTTTTATCAGCGTCGCTGCGGTAGCGGATTATCGTCCGCAGCAATCCCATGTCAACAAACTGAAAAAATCCGATGCTACGCTTACCCTTACCCTGGTGCCCAATGTGGATATTCTGGGGCAGGTGGCGCAGTTGCCGAATCCACCGTTCTGCGTGGGTTTTGCCGCTGAAACCGAGCAGTTGCTGGAATACGGTGAGGCTAAGCGTAAGCGCAAACACCTGCCGCTACTTGCGGTTAATCGTGCTCAGGATGCGCTGGGTAGTGATGATAATGAATTGATTTTGCTGGATGACAATGGTGTGCATCCGTTGGCCAAGGCTGACAAGCTCACGCTGGCGCGGCAGCTGATTACGCATATTGCTGATTTATACACTCGTTCACGTTAGGAAAAACCATGGCCCGTACCATAGATGTCAAAATTCTCGATGCCCGCTTGCATGAACATCCACCCAGCTACGCCACGCCGGGTGCGGCAGGCATAGACCTGCGCGCCTGTATTGATGCCCCGATCGAGCTGGCGCCAGCACAAACTATCCTGATTCCGACGGGTATGGCTATCCATATCGGCACGCCTGATCTGGCGGCGATGATCCTGCCGCGTTCAGGGCTCGGGCATAAGCATGGCATTGTGCTGGGTAATCTGGTGGGTCTGATCGATTCCGATTATCAGGGGCAGTTGTTTGTCTCCATGTGGAATCGGGGCCACGCCAGTTTTACCATCAATCCGCTGGAGCGCATTGCGCAACTGGTCATGGTGCCGGTGGTGCAGGTGCAGTTTAATGTGGTGGAAGATTTCGCTGCTTCGGAGCGTGGTGAGGGCGGGTTTGGTAGTACCGGGCGGTAATCAGGCACCGATCGTGCGCAGGTGCCTAAGCATATTCTGCTCGGAATGGCCGTGAAACCCGATAATTTGCAGCCCCATTCGATACTTGTCGCTGGCCAGTATGCAGTTTCTAATCTGTGCGTTGAATTGAATAATGTCGGACGGCACGTGAGCGGCTTTGGAGGGGAGTTCTATCATGACGACCACCGGTGCCGCAGTGATGATAGTCTGCTCACATTCAATGCAGACTCCGGAAGCTGAGGCATCCCGGGTTCTGCCAAATACGCGTACGGTTTCATGGCCGGTTTTAAACATGACCGCCGTGCGCCAGTTTACATAGATGCGCGGGTGCTGCCGACGATCTGCGCCACAGGCGTGTGCATTCAGCAGATTAAGTGCTTCTGATGAGGACATAGATTTACTCCAAACTATATGCAGCTCTATTGTTTATGGTTGTATGCTGTTTATTTTTTAAAGTAGTTGAAGTGTTTCTTTATTGTTGTTTTTGAGTATATTTAAGCGAATTGTATGGATTGTCAAGCTTTGCTTTGCTTTGCTTGTGAAGTAATGCACGTTTTCTGCTGAGCCATGCGGCGCTTAATAACATTCCTCCGGCTATCAGCAGTGTCAGGTTGTTGCCCCAGTGGCTGAATGGTGTAGCGCCCTGATAACCTTGTGCTGTGGTCTTCAGCGTGCCGCGGGTGAAGAGTGGCAGCACTTGTTGTACGACACCATTAATGCCGATGATGGCAGTTGCGCCAGTATTGGTGGCGCGCAGCATTTGCCGGCCACTTTCCAGTGCTCGCATTTGCGAGATCTGCAGGTGTTGCCAGGGTGCGATACTGTCGCCAAACCATGCGTCATTGGTGACGTTGACCAGTATGCTGGCAGCAGGCAATGGTCTGATGATTTCATCACCGAATACGTCCTCATAGCAGACATTGGCGGCGACATGCTGCCCCGCAATGCTGAATGGCGTTTGTGTCAGCGCGCCGCGCGAGAAGTCGGACAGCGGGATATGCAGCACCTCGGTGATGGGCGCGAATACGGATTTGAGCGGGATGTATTCACCAAATGGCACCAAGTGCGATTTGCGGTAAAACTGGGTAACGGCTGTGCCCACATTCATCACGCTGTTGTAATAACTGCCATCAGCATGGCGTTCAGGAATGCCGAATAAAACATCACCGCCATTGATACGCGCATAAGTGGCGAGATCGTCGAAATAGGATTTCGGAACCTGATCGTAAAATAACGGTATTGCGGTTTCCGGTAATACCGTCAGGCGCGCATGGCTGTTAGCCACCATGTTGAGGTATTCGCGCAGCGTAATCAGTACTTGTTCCGGTTGCCATTTAATGGACTGGCTGATATTGCCCTGAATCAGACTGACGCTGAATGGAGCGCCTAGCGGTTGCGTCCAGCTGACCTGTTTCAAGCCTGCGCCTGCGATCCAGATGATGGCTACTAGCCAGCCATAGCGCCGTAGTTGCCATGCCAATATGGCTGAGGACCATGCCAGTATCAGCGATACGCCGAACACGCCAACAATGGGTGCATAACCGGCCAGCGGGCTGACGGGCGCTTGTGAATAGCCGACAGCCAGCCAGGGGAAGCCGGTGAATATCCAGCCGCGTACCCATTCCGACAGCATCCAGGCAGCGGGTATGGCAAGGATGGCAACGCGACCGCTGCGCTGGTAGACATAGCCGACAGCGGCAGGAAACAAGGCGAGGAATGCGGCAAACAGAAAGGTCGCGGTGGCGGCCAGCAGCCATGGCATTTCACCATAAGTATGCAGGCTGATATAGATCCACGACACCCCCGCGCCAAAATAGCCTAAACCAAACGCGAAAGCTAACCAGGCGCTGATACCGGGCTGGCGGTGCCAAAGCCAGAACAGGCCGGCCAGGGTGAACAACGGCACTGCAAACCAGCCAAATGGCGCGAAGCCGAGTACGCTGGCTGCGCCAAGGGCGAATGCAGCCAGCATTAATAATGCTGGCTGGCGCAACAAATCATCGTTGCGCGGCAAAATCCAGCATCCGTTGGATCGACAGCACGGCGCGTTGGCGTACCGGTTCGTCTATGAGAATTTCATTGGCGCCGGTTTCCAGCACATGCAGGAGATTACGCAAGCCGTTCATCGCCATCCATGGGCAGTGGGCGCAGCTCTTGCAAGTCGCGCCCACGCCGGCGGTAGGCGCTTCGAGGAATATTTTGCCGGGTGCCGCAGCACGCATCTTGTGAAAAATGCCATTGTCTGTTGCCACAATGAATTCACGATTGGGCAGATTCTGTGCGGCGCGGATAATCTGCGTGGTAGAGCCCACCACATCAGCCAGAGCGATGACTTCCTCCGGTGATTCGGGGTGAACCAGCACGGCAGCATCCGGATGTGTGAGTTTCATTGCAGCCAGCTCTTTTGCCTTGAATGCCTCGTGCACAACGCAGGAACCTTGCCATAACAGCATGTCGGCACCGGTGGTGGTGCGTACATATTCACCCAGGTGCTTATCGGGAGCCCACAGGATTTTTTTGCCTTGTTTATGCAAGTGCTCGACGATTTTAACCGCAGTGCCGGAAGTGACTACCCAGTCAGCACGTGCTTTGACGGCTGCCGAGGTGTTTGCATATACCACGACCACGCGATCCGGATGCTGGTCGCAGAATGCGGCAAACGCATCAGCCGGGCACGCCATGTCCAGCGAGCAATTTGCATTCAGGTCGGGCATCAGCACACGCTTTTCCGGATTAAGGATTTTTGCCGTTTCGCCCATGAATTTGACCCCGGCCACAATGATGGTTTTGGCCGGGTGAGCATGACCAAAACGTGCCATTTCCAGCGAATCCGAAACGCAGCCGCCGGTATCTTCAGCCAGATCCTGCAAATCGGCTGAAGTGTAATAGTGGGCAACCAGCACAGCATTCTGCTGCGCCATCAGGGTTTTGATGCGAGCAAGCAAAGTGCTGCGCTCAGCATCGGTCAGGCTTTCTTCAATCATCGGCGGGGCGATGATTTTAGGCAGGACAGGCATGTGAACTAAGGTCTGTATGGTCATGGTGGCCTCGTTAACGGATGTAGTGTACTGCGCCGGGATGAGCGACGCGATAGAGTTTGGCAGGGCGATGGTTGCCTACGCGGCGCGTGGCGCCTGTTTCAGCCAGTATGTCCAGTGTCAGTATATGCTTGCGAAAGTTGCGTTTATCCAGTGCTTCGCCGCGTATGGTTTCATAAACCTTTTGCAGCTCGCCCAGAGTAAATGTTTCGGCCATCAGGCCAAATGCCACCGTGGAGTAATCGAGTTTGGCACGCAGGCGTTGCTGGGCCAGCTGGATAATGTCCTGGTGATCAAAGGCCAGTGCCGGCAGTTCATCAAGATTGAACCAGTCCACCTCGGCTGCGTCAGATCCGGCAACCGGGGTGAGTACCTCGCATGGGGCCAGCGCGTAATAGGCCACGCTGATGATGCGCTCGCGCGGGTCACGATCGGGTTTGCCAAACGTATACAGTTGTTCCAGATACACGCCGGTGATGCCGGTTTCTTCTTCCAGCTCCCGTAAGGCGCACTCTTCCAGGCATTCATCCGGGTCGACGAATCCGCCGGGCAGTGCCCAGCAGCCCTGAAAAGGCTCGCCGCCGCGGCGTATCAATAGTATGGCCAATTGTTCATCGCGTATGGTGAACAACGCTATATCAGTGGTTAATGCCGGATGTGGGTAATCGTAACAAAACTTTGCCATGATTTCTAAAGTGTAAAAGATACACTCGTACGATAGTGTTTGTTGAACACTATGTCAACTGGCAGAGATAATAAAGAGTCAATTATCTAAGGCTGGATTCATAGCAATGATTGCGGATATGCTCTACTGAGAGGAAATAGAAAATACACCTTGGCACTTTTAAATTTTTCTGCCAAGATGAAATTGCATATAAAAATATATACAAGTACGCAATGTACTGGCTGGCCTCGAGATAAGTAACAATAGTGAACAGGGAGGGGTATGCATATATTAATTACAGGTGGAGCGGGTTTTATCGGTTCGCATCTGGCTGAATATCATCTTGCGCGAAACGATAGCGTGCATGTTGTGGATAACTTCAATACAGGCTTGTATAACAATATCAAACCCATGCTCGCGCATCCCTTGTTTCGTTTTGATGAGGCGGATATCGTTACCTGGGCGGGTCTGGATAAAGCCGTCGGCTGGGCTGATCGTATTTATCATATGGCCGCTGTGGTCGGTGTGAAAAAAGTGCTGGAAGACCCGGTAAGCGTCATGGCCACCAATATCGCAGGCACCGAGCGGGTAATGCGGGCGATGCATCAAGGAAAATGGAACCCCCAGTTAGTGGTTGCCTCAAGTTCAGAGGTGTACGGCTTTAACGATAAATCCAGCTTTGCAGAAACGGATGATGTGGTATTTCATTCTGGCAGCCGGTTACGATGGTGTTATGCCGTGACTAAACTTGCGGATGAGTCATTCGGCTATGCCTATGCCCAGAAATATGGGCTCAATATCACAATTGCCCGTTTATTCAACACCATTGGCCCGCGTCAGATCGGGCAATATGGCATGGTGGCCCCGACGTTCGTCAAACAGGCTGTCAATCATCAATCCATTACCGTATACGGCGACGGTAATCAAACCCGATCATTCTGTGATGTACGCGATACGGTAACGGCACTGGATCTGTTGGCCTCCGCACCTGCTGCCAGAGGCGAAATCGTCAATGTCGGCAATGATCAGGAAATTACCATCAAAGACTTGGCGCAATTGGTTGTTGATCGCGCGAAAAGTGCATCGCCGATACGTTTTCTCAGTTACGAAGAGGCTTATGGTGTTGCCTTTGAAGATGTATCCCATCGTCGGCCGGATTTAACGAAGTTACGTGAACTAACCGGCTTTGAGCCGCAATGGACATTGGTAAATACGATAGATGATTTAATCCTCCGGGCTCGCACTCACGAAATACCGGTTAACGAAACCACTACTGGGTAAGGATGCTATGGCTACAACTCCCTTTTTCGTATTAAGTCCGAATACTGTGCTCAGTATTATCGGCTTACTTCATGGGCCCGATGAAACGGTGCCTACCCCAGCCGAAGATTGGCACACGGCGTCAGTTGATGTGGTTATTCCGGCGTTGAATGAGGAAAGCAATATTGCAATCTGTCTGGCTTCGATAGCACGGCAGACCAAGCGACCGAAGCGCATTATTCTTGTCGATGATGGCAGCACGGACAAGACCATAGAATATGCGAATACCTTTGCCGAACAGAATGGCATGGAATTAATCGTCATTCACCGTAAAGAACCTATCGGCAAAACCCCGACCCTGAAACGCCAGTCCCGCGAATTCGATTCGGATGTCGAGTTTATTCTGGACGGTGATACGGTGCTTGAGTCCGATAACTACATCGAGCGGGTCGTAGAAGAGCTGTACAAAGGTGCCGGGATCGCCAGTGCCTGCGGCACTATTTTGCCACTGCGTGACCGTGACCGACACGCGATGATTGATACCGCACCGCTACAGCAGTTTCTGGCGGCAAAACCAGAGGCATCCATTTACCCGAAAGTCGGGTGGATGCGACATCTGCAGCGTGGCATTACCAACCTGTACCGCGATGTGCTGTATTTTTACCTGCAAAAATTCGTGTACCACGGCCAGATGGTGTTTTTCGGCAGTATTCTGAATCCGGTAGGCTGTGCCGTGGCCTATCGCCGCGATTTGCTGAAAACCATGATTTTCGATCATTATGAGCCGTTGTTAGGTGATGACCTGACCAACTCGGAAGATATCTTCATTGGTTTTGCGTTGAACGACAATGGCTTCAGAAATATTCAGCTAACCGACGTCTATGCGCGCTCGCAAGAGCCGGAAGTAAGCAAGGTTCCGCATCAACTGTATCTGTGGTCATCGTCATTCCTGCAAAGCTGCTATTATTTTGATGAGTTGATGCGCAGCCCGTTCAAGGCGTTAAAGCGTTACTGGCATCATCGCAAAGAGCAGGAAGACATGGGGGCGGACATTGCAACCAAGCGGAAAATTCTGGAACAATACCGCCAGCCGTTTGGCATGGATTACACCCTCAAATACGGCCGGCCGATTGGCTGGGTGTTGTTGATGTCGGCACTCGAGAAAATAGCATTCCCTGCCGCCCTGACTATCATGATCATCCTGAAGATGTGGGAGCCGTTGGCGATCACTCTGCTGGCTGAAAGTGTGGTGTCAGTCAGTATCCTGACGATCATTGCCAAGGGGCAGCGGCTTGAGTACTTCCTCAAAGCGATATTGGTGACGCCATTACGTTACGCCGTGATTTTGTTTGACCTCATCACGATGGTGCGTTTTGCAGCAGATTTATGGATCTTCAGAAACAGGCGGTGGCGCAAATGAATAAGTATCTTTCAGTTGGCATGACAGCATTATGCCTGTCAGTACCCGTATTGGCGCAGAGTGCGGAACAAATACCCGAAGCAGGAATTGCCGCCGAGGGTAAGGGGCAATGGACGGAAGCAGTTAAGATTTATCAGCAGTCACTTAAAAATAATCCGAATCAGCCCCATTTATGGCAACGCATTGCCGATATTCAAGCGCGTCTTGGCGATCTTGGAGCCAGCGCCGCTGCGCTGAATGAAGCTACCCGTTATGCGCCTGCGGATGCGGGCCTTTACGCCAAGCTATCCGAGGTGCATGCGGCTGCCAAGAATCCTAAAGCGGCTTTGGCTGCGATTGATCAGGCGGTCGCGCTGGAACCCAAAAATCTGAAATACCTGCAGGCGCGAGCCAGTCTGGCAAGCTGGGCGCAAGATTACGCAAAATCAGCCGATAGTTATAGCCGGATTCTGGCGCTTGCACCCGACTCACCCGATGCGGTATTAGGCATGGCGCGTACTCAGGTGTGGCAAGGTAATCTGGAACAGGCTGCCGCTAATTACAAGCGTTATGTTGATGGACACCCCGCTGATCAGGCTGCGCTTAAGGAATATATCAACGTAGAAACCAGGCGCAAGCAATATGAGAGTGCGCTGGATCTGCTCAATACCTCCCGTCAGCGGTTTGGCGCGGATTTGGGGTCCTGGATGCAAACGTCAGATATAGAAGCGGCGGCGGGCAATCCTAAAGGTGCTGCTGCCGCGCTGGAGCAGGCCACAAAGTATGCGCCAGCGGATGGCAAACTCTACCTTCGTCTTTCTCAGACCTATGCCGTTACTCAAGATGGCAAATCTGCGCTGACGGCGATTAATCATGCGGTGCAATTGGAGCCAAATAATCTTGAATATCTGCGTGCCCGTGGCGTACTGGCGACATGGAATGCAGATTATGTCATGGCTGGCGATAGTTACTCCCGTGTGTTGGCAATAGCACCCGATGATGCTGCGGCGACCTTGGGCTTGGCGCATTCCTATTCACAAAGAGGTGATGCGGATAAAGCAATCAAGCTCTATCGCGCCTATCTTGAGAAGCATCCTCAGGACAAAATTGCGATGATGGAGTACATGGAAGATGAAGCTACGCGCGGCAATGCGGCTGTCGTCAAAGAGTATGGTGAGATTTACCGTCAGCGCTTTGGGGAAAGCAGGGAATACTGGCTGCGTATGGCCGATATCGAGGCTCTGGCAGGCGACGACCGGGCTTCGGCAGAGGCTATCCGGCAAGCGACGCGCTTCGCCCAGAACGATGCCAATCTGTTCTACCGTTTATCGCAAACCTACCCTGAGCTCAAGGATGTGAAAAATGCATCTGCAGCGATAGAGCGCGCGGTGCAGCTGGAGCCGAAAAACCTGGAGTTTTTACGTGCCCGTGCCGATCTGGCGGGATGGGGTTCGGATTATGCGACCGCACTGGATAGCTACGATCGCATATTGGCCATTGCGCCTGACGATCCCGGTGCGATGCTGGGCATAGCACGTATTCGGGCTTGGAAAGGCGATACCGACAAATCGGCAAAATCTTACAAAGCCTATCTGGCCAAGTATCCGCAAGTTCAGGTCGTATGGATAGAATATATCGAGGTTGAGGCCGAGCGGGGCAACTACGCTTTGGCAATGGAACTGCTGGAAAAATATCGGCAGCAATACGGTGAAACTGCACCCTATCTGAAGCAGAAGGCGCGGGTTCTGGCCTGGGCGGAACGGCCTACACCGTCGCTGGCTATTGTGCATGGTTTGCACCCGACTATGCCGAACGATTATGAGCTGGCCACTACGCATACAATAGCGCTGGCCGGGGCGCATCGCCCGCGTGAGGCTGTGGGAAGTTTAAGCGAATTGACCCGTCTGGAGCCGGACAGCAAAGAAACGGCAGACACTACGCGTGTTATTAAAACGCCGCTGCGTTCCAATATCAATTTTATGTTCGGTTACATGGCCAGCTCGGATGACATCACGATCAAGCAATTGGGTGTGAATGGCGAGTATGTGCTATCGCCAGAAACCCGATTGTTTGCCGGATCTGACAAACAGTGGCTGAATGCCGCGGCAGGCAGTGGTTACGAGACTGTCAGTGGCGAGACAAGTACTGAATATAACCGCAACTGGATTGGCGCACGCCATTTGTTCACCCCGAAAATATCGGTGGATGCGCAAGTAGGTGGTGGCACGACTTCAGGTGCGCAGAATTTTATTTATGAAGTGGGCGCGGACTTGCAGCTTAAAGATAATCTCAGTATGCGTGTGTCCAGGCGACAGGATTTGTTTGTGGTTTCACCGCGGGCAGCCTCACTTGGCATAGAGCGGCGCGCCAATACGCTAACCGCCAGTTGGCAGCCGGATTTACGTTATACCGTAGACAGCTTGTTATCTTATGACACGTTCTCGGATGGAAATACACGTTGGGAAGCTAATTTGGCACCGCGGCGTGCTGTGGTGCGCAGTCAATATCTCAATCTGGATTTGGGCGTAGGCGGACGCTGGTTCAGCTACAAGGAAGATCCAGGTAATGGCTACTATGCGCCGAATATGTATCGGCGTTATTCGGTGACGGCTTACAGTTACTGGAAGCTGAGTGATGATAACGGCATTAGTGTTACTGCCAGTGCCGGGCCTTACAAGGATAACACCATGGATGGCTACCGTACCGGCGGGGATCTGGTTGTGGAGGGCGTGTTCGGGCTTTACCGCGACTGGATGCTGGATGCACGGGCCTCGCTTTCATCTTATGGTGCCGGTGCAACGGGTGCCTACCGTTCAAGGTTGTTTGAATTAATCCTGACCCGGCGTTTCTGATACCGGTACGGTTCGTTGACATGGTATGGCACGGCAGCGAATGATGCGTTACAGCATGTGTTTGCTGCAGTGGCGCAGCAGCGCCTAATCCATACAATGCAACCGGGAAAAATGATGAAGAAAATGGTGAAATGGTTTGCCTTGCTCGGAGTGCTGTTTGGCACTTCGGGCGCTGTGTCGCATGCGGAGACATTTGTTGTGCAGATGCCGCACCGCGAAGTCGCCGTGACGTTCGATGATCTTCCTTTTGTGGCGGGCTACAGCGATAACTGGACGGTGTTGCGCGGCAAGTCGGATCAGCTTTTACATCAGATCACAGCCAACCATATCCCGGCAGTCGGGTTCGTAAATGAATCCAAGCTCTACGTGCAGGGGCAGTTGAATGAGCAAAGTCTGGCCATACTCAACGACTGGCTGAACGCCGGATTGGAGTTGGGCAATCACACCTTTTCTCATCTATCGCTGAGCCGTATACCGCTGGAGCAGTTCGAGCAGGATGTGCTGCGCGGCGAAGCGGTAACGAAACCGCTGCTGGCAGCGCGGGGCATGCAGTTACGCTATTTCCGCCACCCCTATTTGCAGGTTGGTAATGATGCTGCCAGCCGATCAGCATTTGAAAAATTCCTTACGGAGCATGGCTACACGGTTGCGCCCGTGACGATCAATCACGCCGAATGGGTATTTGCTGCTGCTTATGACAAGGCTGCGCAACAGGGTAATCAGGCAGGGATGCAGCGGGTGGCAGAGGCCTATATTCCTTATATGGAAAAGGTTTTTATAGATGCCGAGAAACGCTCGGTGGATATTTTCGGGCGCGAAAATAAGCAGGTATTGTTATTGCATGCCAATGCATTGAATGCCGATCACTTTGGCGAGCTGGTTGAAATGATGAAACGGCGTGGGTATGTGTTCATTACCTTGGCAGACGCCTTGCAAGACAAGGCCTATGCCTCGCTTAATACGTATGCTGGCCAGGTAGGTTTTTCCTGGCTTGATCAATGGGCGCTTTCCGTTGGGCTGACAACAAAGAAAGATGAGGCAGTGCCGCCGTTCGTCAGAGGCTTGGCCGGTCTGCCGGTAGTCACCTACCAGGGTTATTAATGACGATGAAGCGTATCTGCAGACGGCTTGTTTTTGTACTGTTCTCTGCATGGGTGGCGACGGCAAGTGCGGCGCCAGCCCTTGAATCGATGGCGGGCACTTTGCGCGGATCAGCCCAGATGCGCGGCGTACAGATTGGTGCGAGCGTCGATGAAGATGCATTGCGGGATGATGCGGAATACGCTGCCACACTCGCGCGCGAATTTAATAGCCTCACTCCTGAAAACAGCATGAAATTTGACGCTTTGCATCCTGCGCCGTTTCATTATGAGTTTGCCGGTGGTGATGCGGTGGTTGATTTTGCCGAGCAGCATAATATGCAAGTGCATGGCCATGTTCTGGTCTGGCATGAACAGTTGCCAGCCTGGCTGATCAATGGGCACTGGACGCAGGCGCAGTTACGCATGATTTTGCGCGAATACATTTTTCGAGTAGTCGGGCATTACCGCGAGCACATCAAAATATGGGATGTGGTGAGTGAGGCAATTGATGATAATGGCGCGATGCGGCAGACTTTCTGGTCACAAGGTATCGGCCCGGATTATATCGCGCTGGCTTTTCAATGGGCGCATGAGGCCGATCCTGAAGCTGTGCTGCTGTATAACGATTATGGCGGTGAGGGCGGTGGCCCCAAGGCGGATGCCATCTATAAACTGTTGCAGGGGTTGCGTGCGCAAGGTGTTCCGGTTAATGCAGTCGGTTTGCAAATGCATACCAGTGTCGAGGCTGCGCCTGATATACAGGCAGTAAGTGCAAATATGGCGCGATTAAACAGCCTTGGGCTCAATGTCTTTATCACTGAAATGGATGTCATGATCAAGCTTCCGGTGACGCCAGCCAAACTGCAGGCGCAGGCTGATATATATCGCGATGTATTGAACACATGTTTATCCGCCAGGAACTGTCATCATTTTACGTTGTGGGGGTTTACCGACCGCCATTCGTGGATACCGACTTTTTTTCCGGGTAACGGCGCGGCGCTGATATTTGATGAGCAGATGCAGCCCAAACCGTCATACCGTGCATTAATGGATGCATTGTCCACTTCTACTATCAAATCGCCTTGAAAGGTTGGATATGAGTACTGTAGCAATCGTTGGCCTGGGATATGTTGGCCTGCCCCTTGCCGTGGCGTTCGGCAAGATCATGCCTACGATAGGTTTTAGTCATACCCGCAGTAAGGTGGAGGATTTTCGCCGTTATGTTGTAGCGGGGTCTGATGTAGAAAGCAGTGAATTGCGTGCGGCTGAACAACTGACATTTACGGATGATCCGGTGCTGCTGGCGGAGGCGGATTTTATTATTATTGCCGTGCCTACCCCCGTGGATGCTGCCCATCAGCCTGATTTCACTCCGCTCATTGATGCTAGCCGTACTGTAGGTCAGCACATGAAACGTGGTGCGATTGTAATTTATGAATCTACGGTGTATCCCGGGGCAACGGAAGAGATTTGCGTGCCTCAGCTTGAGCAGGCATCCGGTTTGAAATGGCAGCATGATTTTCACGTCGGCTATTCGCCGGAACGTATTAATCCTGGTGATAAGCGGCATACGCTGAGTAACGTAGTCAAAATTGTTTCCGGAGACAGCGCAGCGACTCTGGCGCTTGTGGCTGGGTTGTATGCTTCTATCGTCACAGTGGGCGTGCATCGCGTGTCCTGTATCAAGGTGGCAGAAGCTGCAAAAGTGATAGAGAACACGCAGCGCGACTTGAATATCGCGTTGATGAATGAACTGGCGATCATTTTTCATCTGGTCGGTATCGATTCGCAGGAGGTGCTGGAAGCTGCGGGCACCAAATGGAATTTCCTGCCATTTCAGCCGGGATTGGTGGGTGGGCATTGTATCGGGGTGGATCCGTATTACCTGACCAGCAAGGCAGAAATGCTGGGTTATCACCCGGACGTGATTCTGGCTGGGCGGCGCATTAACGATGGCATGGGCAAGTTTATTGCGGATCAGGTCATCAAGCTGCTCATCAAAAATGGCAGTCCCATGAGAGGGGTGAAAGTCAATGTGCTGGGACTGACTTTCAAGGAAAATATAGCGGATTTGCGCAATTCCAAGGTGATGGATCTGATTCGGGAGTTGGAATCATTCGGGGTGAAGGTTTTTGTGCATGATCCCGTTGCTGATAGCGTTGACGCAGTCCATAAATATGGGCTGAATTTGCTGGCATGGGATGAATTGCCGGTTGCGGATGCGATGGTGGTGGCCGTTGCCCATCAGCAGTTTCTGGACAAACCCGTGTCCGATTTACTTACCAAACTGGTTCCCAATGGCTGCTTTATCGATGTTAAGTGTCGCTTTGACGCGACGGCTTTGCAGGCTGAAGGTTTGACGGTATGGCGTTTGTAATTGCCGGCTGTTGATTAAGCTGTTGGAGGGTGGGGCGGCTGTTCCAGCCCGCTACAGAAATGGCGCAAGAATTCCTCAATGGATTCAGCAAATTCAGGGTCTGGCGACATTTGATTGATGCTGCCATGCACGACGGTTTCGCCATGGCGGCTGGTGATGGTCCATTGAAAAGCGTTAGGGCAGCTGGTCAGTGCATAGCGCACGCCGTTCCTGACCGGACGACACTCCACTTCAAATACGCCCCACATACATTCTGCGTTCGCCGTTGAGCCATCGGCAGAGATGTGGTCGACGCTGTAAACGTCTTCGCTCAGTTGCGGCAGATTTTCCAGCGTGCATTGCTGCAGGATGGTGGCAACGGGAATTTCGGGGGTAATGGTGTGGGCCCAGTCCATGATTGCATACCTCGGTTGGTGTCATGGAATGATACTGGTTTTAATGCGTGAATGGCAAAGTTTGGCGCGAATTGCTTTGCGCTGAACGAGAGAATCTGCGTTATTATCATACTGTCCTTATTTGTGTTTGCGTTCCATGTCTCTCGCCTACTATATTAAACTTCTGCTTGAAGTGATGTTGCCCATGGTCTTGCTGGTTGCAGCCGGTGCTGCATGGCGACGTAGCCTGGGCGAAAATGGGGTGAAACTGGTGCGCGGTTACATCTCGACCATTACCATCAATCTGTTTGCACCCGCGTTGCTGTTCGCAGCAGCGGCAAGTGCGGATATCACCACAGAGTTATTGTCGGTTCCGCTATTGCTGGGGCTGAGTGTCCTGTTCGGGTTTGGCGTACTGTATTTTGTGCTGTTCCATACCCGCATCGGCGCGAATCTGGCAGCGACTACCCGGGCCGGACTGTTGCTGTGCGGCATTTTTGGCAATGTGCTGTTCATGGGTTTTCCCTTGCTGCATTTTCTGTTCGGTGACGAAGGTGGCCGCTATGCGGCGTTCGCCGATATGGGCGCAGCCACACCGTTGTTATGGAGTCTCGGCGTAT
Source organism: Sulfuriferula thiophila (assembly GCF_003864975.1). NCBI lineage: Bacteria > Pseudomonadati > Pseudomonadota > Betaproteobacteria > Nitrosomonadales > Sulfuricellaceae > Sulfuriferula > Sulfuriferula thiophila. The sequence continues at coordinate 454,277 of NZ_BHGL01000007.1, read as the reverse complement.
GGATAGCGATACGTTTTGGCGGGCAGGTCGCGCATCAGGGTAACCCGGTCAAGGCATGGCTGATGCTGCCGCCGGTATGGTCGTTCATGGCCGGTATTGTGGTGAGCCTGATGGGCTGGGAAGTCAAGCCGATTATCAGCGCCTCGCATTTTATTGGCCAGCCTACCGTACCGGTAATGTTGCTGATGCTGGGCTTGTCCATCCCCTGGAGCCGGTTGGCGCCGAATCGTGCCGTGCTGAGCGTGGCCATGTTCAAGCTGCTGGTATTGCCATTTACCGCTCTGCTGGTGTCCTGGTCCTGGTTCGGTACCTTGCGCGATGCCCAAATTGCAGCGGTGATCGAGACTGGGGTGCCCACCATGCTGATGGCATTGAGTGTGGCTGACCGTTACCAGCTGGATGTGGAAATGGTGGCGCTGACTATTGCCTGGAGTACTGTGCTGTTTCTGTTTACCCTGCCGTTGTGGTTGCTGATCCTTATTTGATGGCGCGTGTTTTTGCTGTTATTGCTTTCTCCGCTGCGGCCCGGCGTACGCAACCCGGCGTTATGTGTCGGGCATGGGGCCGGAGTCGAAAAGCCCGACCAAATGTGTGTACAATTCAACGCTGCGGAAATTTCGCGGTTTCACGCGGTTAAGCCAGTATTCTATGCCCGAGGATTGTTGAATCCGGATATTCCCCGTTTTTGAGCAGACTATCATTTTAAGGAACCAGTCATGAGCCTGATTATTCAGCCTAATTCGGCAGCCAGTGAGCCAGTCGACAAGCGCGTTACCCTGAAAACCAAAGTAGGCGAGATGGTGAGCGTGGAGTACACGCTGCAGGATGAAAATGGCCGCCCCAGCGCGGCGGAGTATCTTGATCATCTGTACAAATCGATCAAGGAAAAGCTCGGGGAAGTGGTTATTGCAAAGCTGGATGATACGGTTGATTCCAATAATATTCCCGAGATCAAGAAGCAGATACTCTATATTGCGGCATTCCATGATTCCATGTTTGGCACGTTTAACCGCACCAGCACATTGCCCGAAAGTGAGCGTAAGGACTTTATCGAGATTTTCCTGCTGGCGGTCGCGACACTGATCCCGGGGCGCAATATTCTGGTCGACCTTGCCAAAGGTACGGTCAGCGATGGAGCCGGATTTAACTGAACCGGGTTCGTATAACCATCATTCCAATTCATCCGTAGACGATATTATGCATTTACATATTTTAGGCATTTGTGGCACTTTCATGGGCGGCATTGCGGCGATTGCACGTGCAGCCGGGCACAAGGTGACAGGGTGTGATGCCAACGTTTACCCGCCCATGTCCGATCAGTTGCGTGAGTTGGGGATAGAGCTGATCGAAGGTTTCGACCCGGAGCAGCTTGAGTTAAAGCCCGATGTCTTTGTTATCGGCAACGTGGTGACGCGTGGCAATCCGCTGATGGAGGCGATCCTGAATCGTGGTTTGCCGTATATCTCCGGCCCGCAATGGCTGGCGGAAAACGTGTTGCATGATAAATGGGTGCTGGCAGTGGCGGGTACGCATGGCAAAACCACGACGACGTCGATGCTGGCATGGATACTGGAAGATGCGGGTTTGCATCCAGGATTTCTGGTGGGTGGCATTCCGCAAAATTTCGGTATTTCGGCGCGGCTGACCGAGCTACCATTCTTTGTCATCGAAGCAGATGAATACGACACGGCGTTCTTCGATAAGCGTTCCAAGTTTGTGCATTATCATCCGCGCACGGCGATCCTGAATAATCTGGAATTTGATCACGCCGACATTTTCCCGGATCTGTCGGCGATCGAAACCCAGTTTCATCATCTGGTGCGTACCGTGCCCGGCGAAGGTCTGGTGATTGCCAATGGTAGCGAAGACAGTCTGCGGCGGGTAATTGCGCGCGGCTGCTGGACACCGGTGGAATGGTTGGGGGTGGGCGATGGCTGGACTGCGCAGGGTGGTGAATCTGAATTTGCTGTGTATTTTAACGGCGTCAGGCAAGGTGATGTGTCGTGGTCATTGATGGGCGCACATAACGTGCATAACGCGCTGGCGGCCATCGCTGCGGCACGGCATGCCGGTGTATCGGCAGCGGTAGCGTGCGAGGCGCTGGGACGATTTGAAAATGTGAAGCGGCGCATGGAAGTGCGTGGCGTGGTGAAAGGCGTCACGGTGTATGACGACTTTGCCCATCACCCGACTGCGATTGCCACTACGCTAGGTGGTTTGCGGCGCAAGGTCGGAGCAGCACGGATACTGGCTGTACTGGAGCCGCGCTCTAATACCATGAAGCAGGGGGCGATGAAAAACGCCTTGCCCGCCAGCTTGCGTGACGCCGATGCGGTATTCTGCTACGCCGCCAATCTGGGCTGGGATGCGTATGCCGTATTTGCCGAAATGGGCGCTGTGGCACACGTGCATGAGGATCTGGATGCACTGGTTGCCGCTATTGTTGCCGAGGCGCGTCCCGGTGATCAGGTCCTGGTGATGAGCAATGGCGGCTTCGGTGGTATTCATGACAAATTGTTGCGTGCGTTAGCCGCGTCTTAATGTGATAAATAACCCTGTATTTGTCAGGGTATTTATTTGCGCGCAACCAAGCTAAAATCTTTTTTCGTTACTCACTCAGGATACTTATGGAAAAGCCGAATTTCACTTCTTTCATGCCACCTCATCGTACATTAATGGGCCCGGGGCCTTCCGATGTGCCACAACGCATACTGGATGCGATGGCGCGTCCGACTATTGGCCACCTTGACCCTGCCTTCGTCAATATGATGGAAGAAATGAAAGTGTTGCTGCGCTATGCTTTCCAGACCGAGAATTCATTGACGATGCCGGTTTCTGCGCCAGGTTCTGCCGGGATGGAGATGTGTTTTGTGAATCTGGTCGAGCCGGGTGATAAAGTCATCGTGTGTAAAAACGGCGTGTTTGGCGGGCGCATGCTGGAAAACGTCAAGCGTTGCGGTGGTATTCCGATAGTGATTGAAGATGCCTGGGGTGCACCGGTGAGTGTGGAAAAAGTTGCAGAAGCTTTTGAGCAGCATCCTGATACCAAGGTGCTGGCTTTTGTGCATGCGGAAACTTCAACTGGTGCACGTTCGGATGCGCAATTTCTGGCGGCGCTGGCGCATCAGCATGGCGCGCTGGTGATCGTGGATGCTGTTACTTCGCTGGCAGGCATTCCGCTGCTGGTGGATGAATGGGAACTGGATGCGGTGTATTCCGGCAGCCAGAAATGTCTGTCCTGCACACCGGGTCTGTCACCCGTGACCTTCAACGAGCGCGCCATCGCGAAACTGAAATCACGTAAATCACCCGTGCAAAGCTGGTTTCTGGATTTGAATCTGGTACTGGGTTACTGGGGTAGTGCCGGTAAACGTACTTATCACCATACCGCACCGGTCAATACGCTGTATGGCCTGCACGAGTCGCTGATATTAATGACTGAAGAAGGTCTGGAAAATAGCTGGGCCCGTCATGCGCGCAACCATGAAATGCTGCGTGACGGACTGGAAGCGCTGGGCTTGCAGTTTGTGGTGGACAAGGATTACCGCCTGCCGCAACTGAATACCGTCACCATCCCGGAAGGCGTCGACGATGCAGCGGTGCGGGCGCGACTGCTGAACGAATTTGATCTGGAAATCGGTGCCGGTCTCGGTGATCTGGCTGGTAAGGTATGGCGTATCGGTCTGATGGGCCACTCCAGCCGTCCGGAGAATATTGATTTCTGCCTGTCG
>NZ_BHGL01000007.1:0-134266 GCF_003864975.1 Sulfuriferula thiophila | reverse complement strand
AGTGAGCACCGAACGGGTGAGCATTTCGGCGTAGCGCACCATTGACAGGACAGTAACGGCCTAAGCTCAGGCAAAGGGGTGGGGTTGATGTTTAACCCCGCCCCCTGCCTATCGGCGAGATTGGGGTTTGGGGCAACGCCCCAAGGTCTTTGTTCTTGGTGGTCGGCATTTCTTGGGGGTATTAAGATATGCTGACCATGCCTGCTTAACGTTTGGTGGTGACATTTTGCGGATTTTTGCAATATGTCGCCATATGCCGTTCATTAATTTTGAGTCCAGCACGGTTAATTACTATACTAATAATATACTAAACAAATCATATGTTATTAATATACTAAATCAGTTCACCTGCACAAGAAACAAGCCCGTCATTTATGGCGGGCTGAATGGGCTTAAAAAACCGCCAAACCATTCTTTGCATAGGGTTGGCGGGTAGATTGTGTATTACAGCAGATTGTTGCTTGAGATGATTGCGCGAATGCTTGCAAGATACCTCTCATCCATTGTGTACTGGTCTGGAATGCACCCTTTCATTGATTTCGGTGCTGCCTCAAGCGCAAAACGTTTCAACTCTCCAGCGGTCAACTGACCAGCGCCTTGAAGATACTCGATCACATACTCCAAAAAATTTTGCGCAGCATGAATCCAGTGGTTTTCCGTTCCCTCCTTCAATGAGTCTGGAACGATTGATTTAACCAGGTCGGCAGTCAAATTCAATGCGATTTTTTTCTTTGTGATGTAATCGGTAATTGCGTTTTCTATGTTTTCCATTTTGTATCTCCTTATAGATGGGTAAGGCAAATCGCCTTACCCTATATGTACTAGCTGCGAAATTTTGCTGTTAATGCGTCACCCGCGCCACACCGCCCCACATGCTGCCAATTACCTGCACACGGTCACCCACTCGGAAAGTCTCACCGTCAACAGCTTGGCTAATCGCTTTTAGCTGTCCGCTGCCCATGCGTACCGTGATTTCAATCCCGCGCTGATTGCTGATCTGGTGTTCTGTGGCATTGCCCGCTAAACCACCACCAACTGCACCTAGTGCGCTTGCAATGGTTTTGCCGTTACCGCTGCCTACCTGAGAGCCTAGCACGCCACCTAATAGCGCACCTACGCCAGTACCAACACCCGCACTTGTGGCCGTGCTGGTATTGATGGTGATATAACGGAAGCTGACCACAGTGCCAGTCTCCACCTGCTGCGCTTGTCGCGCCTGCTGGCTGCTATAGTCACCGCTGCCTACGCCGTTTGTGCCATAAGTGCCTGCGCATCCTGCGGTTAGTGAGGTTGCGGTCAGCAATGCCAAAACCGCGAATGATTTTTTTAGTGTGTTCATTGTGGTTACTCCTTGTGTGTTTTCTATTGGGGTAGTTTTTTGCCAACAAACATCCAACTATGGTTGGTTATAAAAACTATCACTTTGTCACCTATTTTGAGCTGCTCACCCGTGCCATCTTCTGTATTCGGCCATGTGATTTTCTTGCCATCTGCTCTTGTGATGACGGCTAGGTTAGGCTCTAGCTTTGTCACTACGCCATCATCTGTCTCAGAACGATCTCCACAAAACGAATAGCCCATTAATGCTGCCGCGCCGGCAATGACTGCAACAACTATTGCGATTGTCCATGTCCGTTTTTTGCTGGCTTTAGGTGGTAATGGGTCGATGACAAACTCTGCGTTTGTGTTTGTGTTTGTGTCTGTGGTTGTTTGATATGCACGAATCATTTTTTATACTCCGAAATTAAAAATACAATAGGGGACTTGGTGTTATCCGCCGCTTTCTGCGCCAATCGCGCTTCATGCTCTACCAGCTCAGCCCTGCGTCTCAAGCCTGTAAAAATCAGCTCTTCTTCGCCAGAGGCGTGAATCAGATACACGCTTGCGTGGTTCTCAGCCTCGATGTCAGACTGATATACAACCCGCCCTTTCGGGCGAGCTGTATAGGCGCGTAATTGGGTTAGTTCGCCAGCTTGCATGTGTTTACATTCACAAACTGTTGACCATCAACATTGGTGTCACCGAGGACGCGCAAGCCAATCTTGTGATTGGTGGTGGTATCGTTGACCGTCCATTTCAAGCCTGCACCATCGCCTTTCATCTGTAGCATGGTCGCCCAGCCGAATGGATTGAGTGCATCAACTGCAAAGCTTGGAATTGCAAGCAAGCCTACTGCTGGTGTGTACATACTTGCGGTTAGATATGCAGTAGCTGGAATTTGAACATCAGGCACTTTGATGGATTGCGATACAGCAAAATCGCGCAAGGTGGTGAAGTCCTCTTTTTTGATTGTGGTGGTTTGGCATACGACTGGCGCGTTAGCCGCGCCGCCAAGGTCTGTGGCGGTTGGTGGTTCTTGTGCAACCTTTGCAGCCAAAGCCAATGGAAAAACCAACATCAAAAATGGAAAAGCCATGATAAAAGTCCTTTATAGGGTAGCAAGGCAAATCGCCTTACCCTATATGGACACGATGCGAAATTTGGCGCGAAAAATGGCACAGTAAGAAACAAGCGGATTGCTCAGGCGAAATTTGAGCGATTATTTTTAGTGGCTTGATGTATCGGTATCACCCATGCGAAAAAAACCCGCTGGCGAAGCGGGTAAGTGGGTTTAAAGTGCATTAAAGGCTGTAATCGTTGTCACGGCTTCTCGTTTTGTCGGGTTCTGGCTGCTTGGTTTCTGGTGTGGGTTGTGGCACGGGCACAGTGGCAGATATGGCGAAAGTTTTATCTATTCGCACGCCAGCCTGTTCTGCTGCTTTGGCTTTATCCTGCGTATATAGTTTGGTGTCCATACGTGCGCGGGTAGCATTTACATAGGTCTCACGTTGCCCGTGCTTGCCCGCTTCGGTGTTGTGATGAATCATTGTCCTGTTCACTGTCTGCCCTTGTGCGGCTTGGCTGGTTGAGGCGTAGGCGTGGTCGATATGCTTGTACTTGCTCATGTCGATGGTTTTGGTCTTGCCGTCTTCCAGCCTGACCCTCAGGCTTGCGCTTTCGATTCGTTCTATGGTCGCGCTTTGCCCGTTTTTAACGTCAAAATCACGGTTGTTTTCCGCAAATTTAATCTTGTCGCCTATACCTAGTTCTCGCTCTTTAGCTTGATAGGCTTGGGCTTGGTGGCGGTCGGGTTGATAAGTCACAGTGCTTCCCCTGTTGGTCATGGCGGTAATTGTGTTGGTGCGCGTATCAGTCTTTAATACTGTTACCAGTTCGCCACGCTCCAAACCTAGATTTTTGTAAGCGTTGCCGAATTTAACAATGTCGCCCTGCTGGTAGTTGACTGCGCGTTTGGCTTGTTCTGCGGTCATGTCTTTGCGCTCCAGCACTTGCATAGTGCGGCTGTCCTTGATTTCGCCCTTGGCTTTGAGCTGGTCGCGAATTTCCGTATTGATGCTGGCGCGGTCGGCGTTGGTGGCAGTCACAATAATGGTTTCAGCGCGCTCTTTGGGTGATAAGGCGGCGTAATCTTTGGCAAGGTTTTTGATGACGGTCACGTTATCTTTCTGCGCGGCTTGTTTCAGATCGTCCTTGTACATTCTGAGCGTTGATTTGTCGCGGTCGTTCAGCTTCTCTCCTACTGATTTCTTGGCTTCTATGTGCTCAATCTTTTGCTGATATTGGGCTTTGACTTTAGTTTGCTCGCTCTGGACTTGGTGAGTGGGTAAGCTGCGGATTGCCACTGCGTGCTTGTTGTCCAGTATGTGCTTGACGGTAGCTTTTGCGTGGTCGGTTTTTTGGCGGCTAATCTGTTCCAGGTTAGATACAGGCATGTACTTCTGGGCTTGCTCAAAGGCTGTTCCTGCTTCAACGGATTGATGTTGGAGCTTGTCACCCAGATAAATCTGCTTTGCGCCTGCGCCGTCTGCCGCTTGCGCTACGTTGGCAAATTCTTTCTGCCCGCTCATGGATGCTTCGTCCATGATGCGTAATTCGCGGCTGGGCTTGATTTCAGCTTGTTGCTTGAGGTCTGCTAGTGCGTTGACGTGCGCTGTACGGTTTTCAACGGCTATCTTGATGCGTGCTGCTGCACTTTCCAGCGTGCCTGCGGATTTCCAGCCCTCGGCTTTGCTAATGATGGTGCGGGTCAAGCGTGCGGCAATATGGTGGGATTTGATGCTGTCTTTCAATGCGCCTGCGGCTTCATTCTTCAAGCTGCCGCCCGTTTTAATAACGGTGGTCATGCCCACGATACCCGCCAGCCCCTTGCTGTTAACAATCTGGTATTTGCTCTGAGTCAAGCCTAGATGGTTGATGTTGCGGCTCGTGGTGCTGTTGCTGGTGGCGTGCAAGGCAAGTGCATGGGTGTTGCTTGCTTTGTCGATGATGTAGGCATTGCCCGCGCTGTCATACTCTTTGACGGCTTCGCCATTGCTCACCTGTTCTTCCAGTTTTGCCAGATTGGGTTTGATGCCTGCCTCAAAGGTTTTGAGGGCTGCGGCGGCGCGTTGCTGGTCACGTTGTGCCTTGTCTTGCGATAGCAGGTAGCTGGCGGTTGTGGTGGTCTGGATGCCGCTTTCCTGCTGCATCTTTTGAGCTTGGTTTGCGCCATTGGAAAAGCCGGTTACTGTCCAGCCTTGGCTTTCTGCGGCTACGCGCACAAATTCCAGCATGGTGGTTTTGCCTGTACCTGCCAAGCCTTGCACGCCAGCATGTGCATCCTTGCCCGTTAATATCATGCTGGCGGCTGCCCGCTGTTCTTCGGTGAGGGCAAAGCCTTTGTCACGCTCAAAGTTAGCCAACGCCTTGTCGAATGCCTGCGGCGTCATCACGGCTTGATGCGCGTCTTTGCCAGCTTCAAGGCGTGCGGCCAGGGCTTGTTCTGAGGCCGTTGCTGCAAGGGTGGTTAGCTTGCCGTCATCGCGGCGGATAAGCTCGCCGCTGCGCTCTGCCTTGATCATCGCTGCGCGTATCTGGCTATAAGTTGCCCGCCCCTCGCTGAATTTAGCAGCGTTGGCATAAATCTCTTTTTGGCTGAATGCGGCTTCGCGTTCTGCAAGGTGCGCAATTGAAGAAGCAACGGCTTCCTTGCCCGCGTTCAGTGTATATGCCTGCGCTTGGCTGATACGGGGTAACGGCTCTTTCAGGTTGATATTTGCTGCGCGTTCCAGCCATTGCGTCCGCTGTTGCGCAGCGGATTCCGGTGCCGATTTGGCGGCACGGGTCGCCAGACAGGCAACCTCGCGCTGCTTGTTGGTTGCCCGGTCTGGGTCTATGCCTTTGGCTTTAAGGTAATCGTCGATTTGCTGGCTGCGGTTGCTGAATTCTGCACGTTGTTCGGCGGTGATACCCATTAACTCAGGATTACCGTACTTGTCGAATTCAATCTGATAGCCGCGCATTTGCAGCTCTGCCGCCAATTCGTTTTTGTATATCTGGTCTGCGGTTGCGCGGTTATTCAATAGCTCTTCGTTGGATAAGCTGTAAGCCTTGCCATTGTGGTAGGTGACATTTGCAATGGCAACATGGGTGTGCGTGCTGGGATCAAGCTCGCGGGTCAGGCTGTGCTCAAACTTGGCATACACAAGATTTTGAGTTTGCACCATTTGCCCGTTGGCGCGGGTTTGTGCGCAGGTTGATTCCAGATAGTCCATGGCCGCGTTTACGGCGGCTTCGTGAGCGGCACGGATGCCTGTGCTGTCGTAGATTTCGGCGGCGATTGAGATAGATTTGGGTGCGCTAAAGGTAAAGTCCATGCCTGCGCGGTGGTCTGTCTTGCCTTCTGCATCTATCCTGCCTAGCTGCCGTTCTGTGTTGTTGTTTGCAGGTTCGCGGAATTGACCAGACAGGACTTTATGCAGATCGGCAGCGGATACACTGCCGTCAAGCTCATACCCTGCAAGGGCTGCGCCTTCGCCCCCCCATGCTGATCTAACCTGGTCGTCGGCGTAATACTCACCTCGCGCTTTGTCTGGCTGCGTGCCGTTCTGTTCTTTTGTTAAGTAACCTGCTGCGACTTTGGCGGATTTGAAATGGGTGCAACTAATCATGGCGAATTCCTTGTCTAGTCTGAATTGATTTAGTGAATGACGGTAAATGCGGCAGGCAACCAGTCAGCAGGGGCGAACATGATGATTAGCCAGAAGACGAAGACAAACAGAATCAGCGCGATAGATAGCACATTGATGACTGACCAGAGTGTTAGCAGTATTGCCTTTGCTTTGGCGAGGCGTGTAGCGTGCTTGGCTGGGGTTGCTGGGGTGGGTAGGGTTTGCATGGTGCATGTTCCTTTTGGTTATAAGCAAAAGTGCTTAACCTATATGGAACCCATGCGAAATATGGCGGCGTAAGATTGGTGCGACTATCGGGGTATCGGGGGCAACTATCGGGTATCATGATTGCATGAACACCTTGGGGCGTTGCCCCAAACCCCAATCTCGCCGATAGGCAGGGGGCGGGGTTAAACACCAACCCCACCCCTTGCCTGAGCTTAGGCCGTTACTGTCCTGTCAATGGTGCGCTACGCCGAAATGCTCACCCGTTCGGTGCTCACTGCGTTGCGCTCCGCGTGCGGCTTCTGCTTTCGCCATTGACATGCCATTCACTTGATAAAGCCGAAAAAATCAGCAATCTTGATGATTGCACCGACAACTAACCCCACAATAATGGCGACGTAAATGATGTCGGTGCAGTTCTGGCAAAACGGACGATCTGGACGCATTTGATTACCTTTTCGAGATTAAAAGCAAAAAATACTTCAACATGTAAAGCGGGAAAAACGCCAGTAATAGCGCGACTTGCAAGGTTAATTTAGCACCGAATTTGACAACAAACAGGGCTGTTTTCTTGTTCGCGCCCCATTCATTTTTGGTGGGCATGTAGTCTGGTAATTCGATTTTGAACATTTGTGACACTCCTTTTGATGTGATTGATGGTGTGGTTGGGTTACAAGCCCATTAGCCAGCCTACAAATGCAAACGTGCCGAAAAAGAAAGCCAAGGTTGGTAACATTTGCAATACGCCGTTATCGTAATTTTCCATTTTGCGAACTCCTGATCTGTTGACAAGGCAAATCGCCTTACCCTATATGTACGGGATGCGAAATTTGAGCGGTGAAGATGCCCGCTATTTTCGGCGGGCATGATGGTTAAACTTGAGGGGTATCGTCGTCTTCGGGCAGGTCAAAAGGCAGGCATGAATTACTGACTGTGGCTGGCGCTTCTTCCTGTTGTTGCGCGGGCTGGGCTTGCGGGATGTACGCTACAGGCTCAAAGCGTGGCGCTGGGTCTGGCAATGCGGCGGGTATGCCTAGCGAAATTTTGACAATATCGTAAGCGCCGCCTAACACCAGATAGCCCTCACGCTCTGGCAAGTTCTGTATTTGGCTGGGCAATATGGTGCGCTGGCGTTGGATGCTGGTGTTTTCGGATGTTTTGTCCTCAAACTCAAGTCCGGTTGCATGGCTTTTGCCTTCACTCGTGCGCCAAACTTCCTGGTCACCAAGTGTTTTGGACATATATTCTGCAGTTTCCCCGTCCATTACCCGCAAAATCAGCCAACTGGATAAACACGATACCAATACGTTAGCCGTTTGATGCCCGTAGTTTTCTCTAAACTGGTCAATGTTCTGCAAACCGATTACAGCACACCCGCCTGATTTTCTGGCTTTGGTCAGGAAGTCAGCAAGCGATCCGATTTTATTGAGGCTGGCGCACTCGTCAATCATTAGCCAGGTGCGGCGGGCTGGATCTGGGTCTTGCGATAATACAACTTTGCTCACAACGTCCAGAATTGCTGAAATGATGGGCTTTAATGATTGAAGCTGGTCGTCACGGAAAGTAAGAAACACCCACTGGTTGCCCTCGCTTTCAGCATATCGGCGGAAGCTAAAGGCTTCGCGCCCTGCCTGCGGCGGCAGGTAGTTAAAGGGCTGTATTGCACTGGCGGCAATGGCTCGAACACTTCCGAACATCCGTTCATTGCCTTCGGCCATGAGTGGCGCGGCGGGTGTACCTGCCGCTAATATCCGCAGGTCTTCAATAGTGGATACACAAACATAATGGAACAGGTCGGTGTTGGTGGCGTGTCCAGATTCAAACAGCCTCAGCAAAACGACTGACAGGAAGGTTTGAGCGTACCCACTGAACTGCCCCGCTTCCCCTTGCATATCAGGGATGATGGATTTAGCCATGCTGTCGGCATCCCACGGGTAGCGCATTTCAGCGAATGGTGACCAACTGACTGAACGCGCATCAAACGGATTGAACAGGATAGGGTCAGTTAAGTTGTTAGCGTATCGGCTGTAAAATCCGCCGCCAGAATCCACACAAATCACTTTTTCTGTTGGATTGGATCGCGCTTTGATTTTGTCCAGCATTTCTATGAAAGCAACTGATTTACCCGTACCTGTCGCTCCTGCGAACAGGAAATGATAGGGTTCCAGATTGTCTGGGACTGGCACGCCAGCGAGACTTAAATCCGCCGTCACACCCGCTTTGCGCATTTGTTTTATCACTTTGCTATGACTGGAGATTGACGAACCACGCACATGATTGGGATCGCTATCCGCGGCATCCAGCCAACTTGCAATATGCTCTTTTATGGCGAATTCCCAAACGCTCATGATGATAAATACGGCTGCAAAGTAACCAAGCCAGCTGCTAAAAAATGCATCGTGGTTTGCCGGGTTAATGCTGAAAACCAGACTTGCAACTGTCGGGATAATGAATAATTTGAATTTCATATTATCTGCCGAATAGATATAAATCCGTGCGGCGATTAATGACAAAACAGCAATGACAAAAATTATTGTGTAGATGGATTCAAACATTTTATTTGCTCCTTGATTATGCAAAATTTGATTAGCTATTCGCTGATTTCTGATTGGTTTTCTGTGCGGTCACCATCAAAGAAAGTTGATGCCTGATTCATGGCATCTTGCTTCGCTTTGTCTAAAATCTCTGCGCGTTTATCTGCTGGCGAAAGTTTATAAAGCATGTGAATACTCGTTGCGGCCAGCCTGAAAAGCTCTCGATTTATGATCATTTGCATAGCAAAATTCTCATCATTTTTTTGATTTTGCAATGACGAAACCAGCATCATTTTTGTAAATGTTGATAGTGGTAACCCGCTTGAATTTGCCAAATTCTTGAGCTGGTCTAGCTCGTCTTTTTGCAATCGGATTGATAGTCTTTCACTCATTTCTAAACCTCCATATTTTGAAAACTGGTCAAAATTAACCAGATAACCTATATGGATGGGGTGCGAAATTTGGCGATTGTTTGGTATGGCTTTGTCCGCGCCAGCGGACTAATGTAAAATCGGACTTACGGGCTGAGTTTTGTTGGTTGTGCGGACGGTTTTACGCTATGGGTGCGGACGGGTTACGGTTCAGGGCTGGCGCGGGTTTGATTGGTTTGCATACACATGCGTAATGTGTGCCTGCTTCCCTATGGTTTTTAGGGAAGCGGGAAAGTGTAGTGAAACGGAACGACCTGATTTAGGTTTTGATGTTGCTGGCTGCTCTATTTCTCGATGCTGTTAAAAACGCAAACGTAAAAATGATGATAGTCACGAGTGGGTAAATTATGAATATGAGCTGATGCTCAAATTGATAATCCGCGATTAGGTGAAGATTGAAATTTACCAATGCAGCATGTATTGAATCTGGTAAATGTTGCGCAAGCCAATAAGTCAAATTCGCATCCACTGGCAAATAAAAAAACAACGATGCAGAGAACAGGTCAAAGTTGAAATTATGCTTATAGGCTTCGATCTTAAAACCAATAAATGTACCTGCGCAATATCCGATAAAAATCAGCCAGGCTAAAATTTTAATGTTCAGTTTTAAGTTATGTACGTGATCAACTTTAATCATGATTGATCACCTTGGGATATTTCAGAATTGAGGTTTTGTGATTGAGTGACAATCTCAAATTCACCGTTTTTGTGAGATAGCGCAATTTGTTGAAATGCTACTTTCAGAAGCTCATCTGGCAGGTTTAGAATTCCTGCCTTTTGTGCAATGTCGGCGACGGTGATTTTGCGTTTTTCTGATTTCTGGAATTCGGCAATTTTTTGATTTAGCTGGTCACGTTTTTTGATAAGTACATTAACGCTCATGATGATTCTCCTTTCGGGTGAAGTTTGATAATGACAACCAAAAACTTTGGTTAATGTATATGTAACAGATGCGAAATTTTGGGCTGTATGAAAGGGATTGACATCGCGATAACCAGCAAGTGAAAATGTTTTAACGTTGCGTATGTTGATATTTTTAGGAGTTGAAAAATGGACCAAAATGCTTTTCTAGAGGGGGTGGGCAATGGCGACGATGAGGCAGGAGCGCTTTATCACCACTATCGCAGCCAGGAAGACCAGGCATTTTTACAGCAAAAAGCTAGGGAGGTCAGGCAAAGGAAAGAGCGAATCATCGCCAATATGAGCGTTGCTGAACTGGAGCGGCTTGATGCTGAAGTGACCAAGCAAAAAAAAGAGTTTGAGACTGCGCAAAAATCTTTTAAAAAGACAATTGAAGAATTTGTTGGTTTTTTTGTGCTGCTAATCATTGGCGGCATTATGGCAAACCCGGATAGTCAAGTACCCAGTTACATTCATGCGTTAGGATGGATTATGGTGTTCGGATGTTTGGTGACGGTTATTTTGATTATAAAAAAAATCTTTTCTGGGGTTTTTGTCTTTGGTGACAGAAAAAACAAGAAAGTAACGGGTATAGAAGGGTACGTGCAGAAATGAGCATTGAGTAGAATGATTTTAAACGGCTGCGGCTGGCGTAGACAGCAATCCTTGAAGGTGCTGGTGAGGAAGCTTGCATCATCTAAAATGGGTGTTTGATAGCCTCTTTGATGAAAAAGTCGCTGAACAAACGAGTCTTCGGATGACAATGCAGCGTCTCGGATTTCGAGAAGTTTTTGAACAAGTTGTATGGCAATGCGCGTGTAATTGAATTTTTTGATCGGATAAGGGAGTTTAGTGGGGTGATGATAAAAAAACGAATAGCAGTTATTTTGGCTGCGCTGGTGACGCTTACTTTAGCTGGTTGCGGGGACGACATTCCTAGCGAGGCATTGGCTAAAAAGACACTTGAAGACAAATATGCAAGCTCACCATATTTGAAAATGGATAGTTTCAAGAAAGTTAATGGGAGACAGTCTTCTTTTGGTGGAGAATCTGCATATATTATTTATTACGAAGCCGAAGTTGAGGCAAAAAAACCATTCAATGCTCTGTATGACGAAGCCACTAAAAAGTTTGTTGATTTTGGTGAAGGAACGCCAACCACAAAACAATTATCAATGAAGGCAGGTGATAAAGTTGTGACCACAGGCAAAATAGATTTTGTTAAAACTGAAAATGGGTGGCAGAAAGAGTAAAGAGTAATGCGCATTCATGGAGTGACTTGTTAAAATTGAATGCATAGAAGAATGGCAGCACCTACGGATGTGCCTTTTGTCCTCTCGTGCTGGGGCTGTACTTTAAGCTCTGAAAGATACTGGCGATGACTCTAAAAATGCGCCCGATGACGGCGAGGGCGCTGCCTCCCCGTCTAGCCTTGATCTCCCCCCATGTATGAGCTGGCAAAGATCATGGGGCACAGACTCGCGTATGCTCTGCGTTACTACCACTCGACAGCGGAAGATTTAGCGAGGAGACCGAACTAGAAATAAAACATGTACCTCGGTGCCCAACAATACCAACAGCTCACGTAAGCATGGTGTGTATTTTCGTCAGCCATCCAATAACATCGCCAGCAGGATCGCTCTGCTGTAGACGTGCATATGTCATTTTGGAAGTTGCGTCACGATTCAGTCGTTTTTTGGCGCGATTTATCTTGTCTGCCAACTCTTTCTGATTGGTCAGAACATCATTCCATGCTTTGGGGCTGCCTGAAGTATTGTGAATTTCCTCAGCCACCAGCAAGGGCACATCACACATGTCCCCAAAATTAATATTAACGTTCAAGCTTTCCATAATCGCGTCAGTATGTAAGTAGTTCTCGATTTCACGTTTACTGGTGATGACCGCCCATGATCCATCTGTACGGGAATTCACTGTGTCGCATTCGGGCTGATATTTTGGTGGATTAGTATCATCTCGGTCATAAATATGGATTTCAGGAAGATTCAGATTTCTGAGATAATGCTTGGCAACCCATTGCTTTAGAGAGCCACCGCCCAATGGGACAAGTGCTATTCGATTGTCGCCAAGTAAGTCTACCACGCTGGGAATTTGCGGTTTGAGTACAGAACTTATGCGTTCAAAGAACTCAACGTCATTTGTTCCCTCTACGAAAATTAATGCTTGAACCCGACGATCGGGCAATACACCGAGTTCATTAGCAATCGTGGTCAAATCATCATCAGCACATGCTTTTACTGCTGCGCAGCCTTCATCGTCCTTGAAAACATAACGCAGGCTATCACTTGGAAGAAGTCCAGCGAGTCCAGGCGTATGGGATGTAACTAGAACCTGCGTATTGGTATCTGTTGCCAATTCCTTGAGAGCTTGAACAAGTAGTCTTTGATTATCCGGGTGTTGCGAGGTTTCAGGCTCTTCAATTGCATAGATGACGCTTAACGCCCCCTTTTCGGTGCGTCGGCGTTCTGCTTCTGCTCGGAAGAAGTTCAATAAAATAAGTCGTCGAACCCCGCTGCCACGCTTGTTTACAGGAATGTCATTGTCGCCTACCAACCCAAATTTGAAAACGTCCCACTTTGGATCTGTTTTGAAGAATGGTTTGAGTTCGCTGGCTAGACGGCTATCCATTTCGTGCAACTTGGCCAACGTGCGGTTGGCTACATCTTCTGCCCGTTGGCGAACGGCTTCTTCTATTTTCTTTAGGTCTGGTTCCAGTTCTTTTAGAGCTTGGGTGATGGCAAATTTGAGTGGGTTTTGTACCTCTTCGTCACCATCCTGGCTTGGGCGGTCAGATCGAAAAAGCGCATACATAGGAAGCTGTGGTTTAATTTGATCCCAAATTTTCTTCGCATCTTCTTTGTCCAAAGGAATCATTTTCAGTGCGAATGACAGTGGTTGGCACGCGTCACGAATGGCCTGTCGCATGCTTCCATTGATCGTAAGATTGATATCTGCTTCTGGTATCGCTAGTTTTTTTATTCGGCTTTTAAGGTCAGCATTTTTGAGTGTGAGGAGGTCTGAGGCGTCGGCGTTATCTGGATGCCAAGCGGATGAAAATACAGATTCCTTCGGGGTTTTGGCTGAGCAGTCCCACTCTTTAATTAGTTCCAGCTCACCATTTTTATTAAGTAGATACTCGTCTGCAAGCGAAGTTTCAGCCGCAGCATCAAGCACGATTGAGTGAGGCAGGCTAGAAAAGGCGCAGCCTATGCGGACGATAGTATTTGCACCGTGTACGCATGCGTCTCCACGATCTGGCTTGCTATCGTTGAAGAATATTTCAAGTGCTTCAAGTACGGTTGACTTACCCGCATCGTTTTTTCCGATAAAGGTGGTCAAATCTCCAATCTCGACACGAGTGTTGTGTTTGTATCCACGAAAATTTTCAAGAATTACGGCTGAAAGCTGCATGGCATCTCCCCTTTTTTTGAGATTGGATACACGATCGTCATTGGAGCAATGCGGCAATATGTCGGTTGATGGCTAGATCAATTTCGCCTTTCCATGCAGGCGCTTCATGTGCTGGCCGCAAGTCACCGCACAGGTCGAGCAGCTCACGAATTAAGCCAGCTTCAATGCGACCAGATGTGAACAAGGCTTCAAAAAATGCCTTAAACTGTACAAGTGTCACCGGAATAATGTCCAGCCGCATCTTGTCATCCGTCCGCGTAAACCATACGCCAATTCTGAATGTCTCGGCGGTGTTGGAGTCTATGCGATTTGCAATGAATAGCCCATACACAGGCTTGCCAGATTTCATCCCATAGTGGGAAACAAGATCCGCCACATGACGGCGCACTGGCTCACCCTCGGCGGCTTCCTGCCGCGAATTGTCGGTCAAGGTTACTTCAACCACGATCACAAAATCGTGAAACTCAAAGATCAAGTCAGGTCCATTCCCCGGCGCTGTGCCAACGGGCAAAAAGTCTTGATCAATCTTAAAGCGCCTTGCCTCATACGGCTTGTTTTCCAAGCTGTTGATGGCAAGGAAGGCACGCCATAGAACCCACTCGAAATAGGCAGGTGCTTCGGCCTGTGGCACTTCGATGTCCTCGCCATTTGAGAGGGTCTTTTTACCTTTTCTGGTAATGATGAGTTCCATGTATGCGGCGATTTCTTCCCAGTCTGCCGCTTGCCGAGTTGCATATTCTTCTTCGTTCCGCTCTGACAAAATCCCCTCGATCTGGTGACGAATGATCGCTATATCTGCCGGGGTGTCCGTCGGCTTGCCTGTCGCGTCAAATGGAATGCCGCGCTTTTCAAGCTGCTGTAATAGGTCATCCAGCACGGCCAGTGCTGAATCCTTATTGTCAGTCGGCAGCTTTGCACCGTTGCACAAGGTGATGAAATAAGAGCGGTCAGAGTCGGGAATCCCGGTATCCTGAATCAGCTTCTCAACGAAAACGTGCTTCTCCGGCACCAGAGAAAGGCCACGCCCCTTGCTTTGCACAAGCCCTGTCGCTTTGAGGTAGCGTAAATTAGTATCGGCATAGTCATTGAATGTGCCTGCGGCGTATCCGTGCAGCATTGCGGCTGCTTCGCGCTCCTGTCGGTCGAACTTGCGTTTGTTTGGGGACGCAAGTCGCCGCGCACGCAATGCCAACACCTGAGCAACGATGTCAGCCAGTGATTCGTCGTTGCTGGTGAGCTGCACAACAATCGCCATTTCAACAAAATTGAGACGGCTTTCCCCGGTTTGCTTTTCCAGCTCAAGCATGATGGCCAGCGTATGCCGTAGCGGTGAGAATACTGCAAAATCGAACTTCCGTTCCAATGCGGAAGGGATGTAATGCGCGGCCAGCGCCCGCAAAAAACACTCCTGCATCGCGGGCACAGTATCGGCACGAATCAGCCGCCAGCCGTTCGGCGTAATCATGTCGATGGGGCCGATTTCGCTTTGTGGAATACCAGAGGCGGGCGGCACTTCTGGATAAAGAAAACCCAGCTTATTCAGGGCAGAGCGCCACTTGCGCCCAACACTGTAGGTTTCATCTTCGCCAAGTTCAACAATGCCGTGCTCGCCTAGTAAACGGCGCAAAGCGATTTCCTGTTCTTGTCCTCGCAAGTTGCCTTGCAGCGATGACGTGGACAGCGCCACCAGACCATCACGCAACCGGAAAGGGCTGCGGACAGTCGTATTTCCTAAATGCCACGGCCTCATTCTGTCTTTTCTTCCAGGCGGGTAATCGACTCGATCCGTTTCAATCGCTGCTCGATCTGAACGGCCTGCTGCAAGATTTCAAAGGCCATTTCAGCCAACAGAGGATTGCCCGATTTCACCAGGTCGCGCAAGTTTTGCACTAAAAGATTCGCGGTCTGGCTGGACTTGAGCACATTTTCTTGATCGTTGGTATTTAGCATTCACTTTCCCCTCAATATCCGACAAAAATATATTCCTGCACATTATTTTTGTTATCGCCCACCTTGTGCGCCTGATTGCCGAAAGAATACTTGTAATCAATGGGCACGACTTCGACATGGCGTTTGTGTTTCGCCATGATGGCAACCATTTCATCTAAAGTCGGCTGACTATTGGATGAATAGGACACCACAAGCACACTTTCGCGGAAACGCTTAAACAGCATATCGAATGCTTCCGCCGCGCCCTTGCGTGAAGAAAACGGCGTCGGGTATGACTTGAATTTCTTAGTGACAGTATGTTCCTGAATCTCTACACCTTGCCAGTCACGAGCTAAGCCCTCAACAAAGTGATAGCGGCGTACATATTCGTTATCAGATAAGGGCGAATAATAGGGTGGGTCGATATAGACCAAATCAGATTTTCGGTTCTGCATTGTCATCGCATCACCATTGCGTGCCTTATTCTGCCTGCCATTGTCGAATACAGCAGCATTCACCATGTCAATGGCCTCAAGAAACTGCGCACGGAACGTCATTAGCAAGTCTTTACGCCCGTCGTCATAACGATGACCGACATAAGTAAAAATGCCGCGTGGGCGCTTTTTCAGACAAGCCCGAATCAATGCCGACATGGCAATGGCCCGCTTATACGGGTTCTTAACGGCTTTGATATTGGTTCGCACTATGTCAATTAAGCGATTGTCGTCATCGCTGAAATATAGCCCTTTGAACTTGGTCTCGACAAAAGGATTTACCGCATTTTTCGGCTCAAGCAACGCTAACGCTTCGGCCTGCGGCAAGGTGATTTCATTGTTCTCAATCATCGCTTTGGCATACGTCGCTGACATAGCCATATAGTCGTTACTCACCACGGCCTTGCCGTGAGATTTCAACATATAGCCCACCACACCAGAACCCGAAAACAGGTCTAGTGCAGTGTCAAATTCAAATTGGGAAGCGACCGCCCAGATTTCAGTTAGCAACTTGTTCTTTGAACCCATATAACGGGTCGAAGGGTATTGCATGGCCTGCGGGGGCAACGGCGCTGGAACCAGTCGCAGATTAAAACGTGGTTTTGGTGGGACAGTGACAATTACATCCTCGCCAGTTCGGCCTTTGCCGTTGCATGAGATATACCGCTTTGTTTGTACCACTTCGACGGCAAACTTCCGGTACTGCTCATGCACCAAAGGATGATTCGAGTTTGTCAAAATAACATAACAACCCAATTCATGCAGGCGTTTAACCTCTGCGGCCAGCTCGACATGATCCTCTTCGTAAAACTGCTCTTTGGTGTAGCGTTTGAAGTCCGCATACTCAGAAATAGGAAGATAAGGCGGGTCAAGAAAAATGAAGTCTCCCGACTGCGCGTTTTCTTTTAAAACTGTCTTGTAGTCACCGCAAATGATTGTGGTGTTGCTGAGTAGTACAGAAGCTGCTTTTAATACGTCCTCATCAATGATTTTGGGGTTCTTGTACCGTCCAAATGGCACATTGAATTGACCTGATTTATTGACCCGGTACAGGCCGTTAAAACACGTTCTATTTAAGAATATGGTGCGTGCTGCTGCCTCTATATTGGTTAATTTTGTAACGTCCAATGCACGAACAGCATAAAACACCTCTTCAGTATTTTCATAGCGGCGAAGCTGGGTCATCACACCGTCAACATCAGCGGCAACAGAACGATAGAGATTAACCAATTCGGGGTTGCTATCTGCAATAATCCCGCCCGCTGGATGCACTGCAAAAAACAATGCACCACCACCAAAAAAAGGCTCGATAAATCGACCATATTTTTTCGGCATTTTAGGGATAATCTCCCCTAAAAGCTGAGTCTTTCCACCTGCCCATTTCAACAATGGCCGAGTTAAAGCTAAATCCTGTGGATTTTCCAAAACCGAGACACGCCCCATCATTTCACCTTTAATAATTATTTTTTAGCAAGCGTATTCAAACCACTAACCCACTTTGTTCTGCATTGCCACTGAAACGCGGTGACACAACGCCAACGTGCTTATAAAGAGTGGTACGCGACACGCCATACTGACGGGCTACGTCGGCCACCTGTATATCTGGATCGCGCAAAAGTGCCTTGATCTTTCTAACCTGTTTATCGTTGAGTTTGGGTTTTCTGCCGCCACACCGCCCACGGGCGCGGGCTGCTGCCAAACCGGCCTGTGCACGTTCTCGAATTAGGTTTCTTTCAAATTCAGACAAGGCGGCAAACACATGAAAAACCAGCTTGCCAGCTGCACTACCTGTTTCGATCTTCTCTGTCAGGCTCTCAAACCC
Source organism: Sulfuriferula thiophila (assembly GCF_003864975.1). NCBI lineage: Bacteria > Pseudomonadati > Pseudomonadota > Betaproteobacteria > Nitrosomonadales > Sulfuricellaceae > Sulfuriferula > Sulfuriferula thiophila. The sequence continues at coordinate 116,512 of NZ_BHGL01000007.1, read as the reverse complement.
TATGCCATCTTTTTCCAGCTCGGCTATGATCCGCACTAAGTCGGGCAGGGAACGGCCAAGCCTATCCAGCCGCCACACTACAAGCGTATCCCCACCCTGCAAAGCCTTACGGCACTGCTCAAACTCTGGACGGATAGCGTTTTTCCCGCTGGCGGCTTCCTCATAGACAATATTGCACCCAGCCTGTTTTAGCGCGTCGCGTTGCAAGTCCATGTTTTGATCATCCGTTGAAATTCGTGCATATCCGATGCGTTGATTCATGGGCAGTTTCGAAAAATTGAAAAATTGACGGCTATTTTAACACTTAACGATTCCAAAAAGCACCAAAAATGACCGACTTTTTCATGTCCGTCAAATGTTCGTTTTCTGGATGACATGGGCTGCTTCAGCCTCCATTTTTGTAAGCTGATGTGGTGTTTTAAGTATTTTTAATGCGTTTTTTGGGCCAAGTATTGGATCAAACTCCACTTTTTTGGCTTCCTGTGCGCGTTTGTCTGCCTTTTCGCGCTGTTCCTTTTGACTATCAGTCATTTTTAATTTTTCTATTTTTTTCTCTACAACCAATGCTTTACTTTTAACAAAGCCGCCAGGATTTTTAGCTTTTTTTGACATGACGTAAATCCAGCCGACCGGATTGTTGATTGAATTGTCTGAAACCCCCGCGCTCAACTCATTCACCAAATCCTGTGCCATTTCTGTTTGTAAACCGTATGTGGTCTTGTTTATATATGCTGAATGCTCAACAATGTTTTTTGGGATGGTCAGATTTTGAGTATTATTTAAATTACTACTACTTTTTTCGGGTTGCTGGGTAGTTGTAGTTTTACTAATAGTCTTACTATTCGTTTTTTTATTAGTCTTTCTAAAAGCGTCGAGAAAACCGACATCCGGTGAACCGACGTCCAGTGAACCGACATCCGGTTTTTGAACTTCGGTTGATTCTATTTTTTGAGGAGTATCAAATTTTTGAGGAGTATCAAAAACAAACGTTTCAGATTGCCAGTGACCTTTTTTATTTTGCGTTTTAACCAGTTTAGCGTACCCAAATTCGCGCAATTCTTTGAGCGCGGATAGCACAGCGCCACGCCCCTCCTTAGCCTCCGCTGCCAAGTCTGTCGCATCCATCTTAAAGTTATCAGAATTGCTTAAAATTCGCATGAGCACCCCCCTCGCCCGATAACTTAGGCGCGCGTCCCGCGCCGTCTCATTTTTGATTTCAACCCAGCCACGATCTGGCCTAGGTGCTCTGATAATAGCCATCTCACACCCCCAATCCAAACAAACCGAGCTGCCCGTGCACGTCTGCTGAGCCAGCATGGTAAGCAACAAGACTTTCTGTCTGCCTTTTGATCTGAAGCTGAGCATTGCGGATTCCTTTCCGCGTTCTGCTGGCGAAGTTCTTAGGGTCGGCTATAACGCCAGCCAGCGCTTCAAATTGGTTGGCTGGCTCTTCGTACTTATCGCGTTCATCGGCAACATCAAAGCCTGCATCTGCAAAGCTTTGAAAGCTTTGGCTGTTTGATAAGGATGGGTCGCAGGTCATCCATCTACCATTTAGCTGCTTAACCCCCATTTCTTTACATACTTTGCCGAAAATTTTTTTATTTTCGATCTGTTCGATGTTTTCTGTTTGTTTAAAAACAAGGTAGGTAGCAGACAAAATATCAGCAAATTCTTGCACAAGACTTTCGTCCATCCATCTACAAAAAACAGAATTGTAGGTTTTGGTAAAACAACCAAATTTGTCTTTTGCAGAAGGGGTAAAGCTATCTGAGTATTGCAAGATTTGGCTGAGGCGGCTCATGCTGCACTCCCCGTTTTCTTATTAAGGAATGCTTCCAGCTCATCTGCTTTCCAGAAGCAGCCGCCGCCGATTTTGATTGGAGCTGGGAATTGTCCTGACTTTATTAATCTAAATAGGGTTGATTTTGATAAATGAAACTCATTTAATACATCGTTCGTTTTTAGTAATTTGCTTAATAGCGCTGACATAAGACCACCTCTTTGCTGAAGAGCAAGGCGGAGCCATATTTAAGATTTGATGGTGTGTTAGGCTACGCGCTTGCTCGATTTAATCTAAATACCAAACTCAAAAGTTTGGCTGGAAAGATAAAATCAGAGATGCGCGGCTGGAGATTGAAGCAGGCGAGGTGCTAGGGTGGGTGGAAGCTCTATTTTAAGTTTATGTTCTTTGATTGGGTACGTTTCAAATATTTTTTTGAAATCATCAATTATTGCTGCTATCAATAGCGCGGCAACAACAATTAATGACTTAGCCAGCTCATTGATTAATTTTTCCAGCCATTGAAATGTGGGCATTAAATACTTCTTATACGCCTCAAGAGTCTCAAGATATTCTGCGTTCGATTCTGCATCAACTACAGAAGGATGGGCGACTGGCCAGTATCGAAGCTCCCCGCTTTCGTCACGAAAGCTGTCACGTTTAGATATGGCCACATTGTACGAAGTTAAAAACCGCTTTATTTTTGCAAAACTGTGACTTGCATCCATTTTTACATGGGTGCGTTCTGCGCAAATTATAGCAAGGTGGTTTTTAATGCCTTTATCCATGTTCAAATGCTATCAAAGCCATTTAATGGCGTCAAGCGTTACATTGAATTTAATTCAATTTATTCATGTTGTTGCGTAACCATTTATTCATCGCCTGATTAGTTTTAAACTAATCCAGCATGGCTATTTTGCCAAGGAAAAAACAAGAGATAAAAACGCCTCACCACTGCTATAATTACTGCAAACCGAACTTGTGGAAGGATCCTAAATGCACGTTCTTCAGTTACGATTCTTTATCAGAATATATTCTGACGGTATATTTGACGGTACAAAGCAAAAGTGAATTTTTTTATACTATTTAAAACATGTGGTTGTTGATTTTTTCGAATCTCACAGCCCGCCTCGAGCAAGTCGCTATCAACAAGCCAAATACCCCCGAATTTACCCTTAATGTGACACAACACCCGCGTGATGTTGTGGGGATGACTTACGTCTATCCTGTCGTATCGCGCCGTGCGGGTGGCGTGTCGGTAGGGGTGAACCTGAATCCGAATAACGCCTGTAACTGGCGCTGTCTGTATTGTCAGGTACCGGATCTGCAACGGGGTGCCGCCCCGGTAATTGATCTGGCAGTGCTGGAAAGCGAACTGGTGGATTTTCTGCAGCAATTGGTGCACGGCGACTTCATGCAAATGCATGTGCCGGAAGCGGCGAGGCGCCTGAACGATATAGCGTTATCCGGCAACGGGGAGCCGACCAGCGCCAGGGAGTTTGCCGAAGTCATCAGCGTGATTGGGTGGGTAATGGCGCAATTCGATTTGATTGGTAAAATCAAACTGGTGCTGATTACCAATGGTAGCCTGATAGAGAAAGCCTACGTGCAGGCAGGATTACAGCAGATGGCAAGTCTGGGTGGCGAAGTCTGGTTTAAGCTGGACAGTGCGACGCGCGAAGGATTGCGCCGGATTAATAATACTGAAATTGCGCCAAAGCGAGTACTGGCCAACCTGGAAACGGCTGCCGGTCTATGCCCAACCTGGTTGCAAACCTGTGTGTTTGCACAGGATGGTATGCCGCCATCAGCGGCTGAACAAACTGCCTATCTCGATTTTATCAAGCGAGCCATTGCCCACGGGGTGTCCTTGCAAGGTGTGTTGCTCTATGGTTTGGCGCGCGATTCGCAGCAACCTGAGGCATCGCGTTTGTCAGCTTTGCCGGCATCGTGGTTAACTGAATTTTCTGCCAGAATTGAAGCGTGTGGAATCCAAATCAAGGTGAGTGTGTGATCTACGGAATAGGTACAGATATTGTCAGTATCCCGCGTATTACTGCAATGCTTGCGCGGCATGGCGAACGGGCTGCGCTGCGGCTGCTGGCTGAGGCGGAAATGGCTGCCTTTGCTGCACATACTGATCCTGCGCGGCTGCTGGCTAAACGTTTTGCCGCCAAGGAGGCGTTTTCCAAAGCTGCAGGCACCGGGCTGCGGACACCGGTTTCGTTTGCGAATATCGCTGTGGGGCATAATCATTTAGGGCAACCGCAATTCGAATTTGCGCCTGAGTTACAAGTGTGGCTGGATGTCAGGGGAATGACGTCCAGCCATTTATCTATAAGCGATGAGGTGGATACTGTGGTGGCATTTGTAATTCTGGAGGGTGGTGCATGAGTTTAGGTCCTGTAATGGTCGACGTGCCGGGTTTGGTGTTGACCGACGATGACAGGCAGCGCCTGATGCATCCGCTGGTGGGCGGAGTGATACTGTTTGCGCGTAATTATCAGTCACCGGGTCAGTTGCAGGCGTTGACCACAGAGATTCGCGCATTACGCACGCCACATTTGCTGATCGCGGTAGATCAGGAAGGTGGGCGGGTGCAGCGTTTCCGCGATGGATTTACCCGACTGCCGGCGATGCGCGAATTGGGCAAGCTGTGGGAACATAATCCGTCACAGGCCCGCCATCTGGCGCTGGATTGCGGCTATGTACTGGCTGCCGAGCTGCGTGCGCATGGCGTGGATCTGAGCTTCACTCCGGTACTGGATCTGGATTACGGTGCATCAGGTGTTATCGGTGATCGCGCCTTTCATCCGCAGCCGGAAGTGGTGGCAGATCTGGCGCATGCGCTGATGCTGGGGCTTAAAGCCGCAGGGATGGGCAGTGTGGGTAAGCATTTCCCCGGTCATGGTTATGTGCGTGCTGATTCGCATCTGGCGATACCGGTGGATGAACGCAGTTTGCACGAAATCGAGCAGGCGGATTTGTTGCCATTTGCACGACTGGTGGCGGATGGCATGACCGGGATCATGCCTGCGCATGTGATTTACCCGGCAGTTGATAGCCAGCCAGCCGGGTTCTCGGCGTACTGGTTGCAAACCATATTACGTCAGCAATTGGGATTTGATGGCGTGATTTTCAGCGATGATCTGTCGATGGAAGGCGCCAGTGTCGCCGGCGGCATCGTTGAGCGTGCACAGGCTGCGCTGGATGCCGGCTGCGATATGGTACTGGTATGCAACAACTGTGCAGCTGCTGACGCGGTATTGCATGGTTTGAAATGGCAAAAGCCGGCGGTGAGCATTACCCGCATGGCACGCTTGCATGGACGCCCTCATCCATTGGGGATGACTGCCCTGCATGAACAGGAGCGTTATGTAGAAGCGCTGCATGCGGTGGCAGCATTAGGTCATGACAGTGGCGAATTATGGGCAACCGACAGCACCAATAGCTGTGGTTTGAGCGGCATTGCATGAGTACCTTGTTTGATGCTGGTTGTGTGGAGTGCCCCCGTCTGGCGGGGTTTCTGCAACAAGTGCGTACTGACTATCCAACGTATTATGCGCGACCGGTACCGCCGTTTGGCGATGCACAGCCGTGGTTGCTGATTGTTGGCCTGGCGCCTGGATTACATGGTGCCAATCGCTCCGGGCGACCATTTACCGGCGATCATGCGGGTATATTGTTATATCAAACTTTGCACCAATTTGGTTTCGCCAGTCAGGCGGAATCGGTGAGTGCAGATGATGCGCTAGTATTGCATGGCTGTCGTATTACCAACGCAGTGAAATGTCTGCCGCCGGCAAACAAGCCGGAGACGGGTGAAGTGCGCCAGTGTAATCATTATCTTGCTGCCGAAATTGCGGCACTGCCCGCCGGTGCAGCGATACTGGCATTGGGCAGCGTTGCCCATGCCGCTGTGCTGATGGCATTGGGATTACCGGCCAAAACTGCCAAGTTCGGGCATGGCGCGGTGCATGAACTGGCAAATGGCAGCAAGCTGTATGACAGTTATCATTGCAGTCGTTACAACACCCAGACCAGGCGGCTGACCACCGACATGTTCCATGCCGTGTTTGCCCAGATAGTCGCCGATAAAAACTGAGTATGTTTGATAGTGCGCACTTACTTGCAACGTTACCAAATTTGCCCGGCGTGTATCGCATGCTGGGCGAGGATGGCGCGGTGCTGTATGTGGGCAAAGCGCGTGATCTGAAAAAGCGGGTGTCTTCGTATTTTCAGAAGACTGATCTGTCGCCGCGTATCCGGCTGATGGTTGGTAAAATCCTTGCGGTTGAAATTACCGTTACCCGTTCCGAATCCGAAGCGCTGGTACTGGAAAACAACCTGATCAAAGCGTTGTCGCCGCGTTATAACATCCTGTTTCGTGATGACAAGTCATACCCGTATTTGATGCTGTCCGGCCATCAGTATCCGCGACTGGTGTATTTTCGTGGTACACCGCAGCGCCAGGATCAATGTTTCGGGCCTTTTCCCAATGCTTACGCCGTACGTGAAAGCATCCACATCCTGCAAAAAGTGTTTCGTCTGCGCACCTGCGAGGACAGTGTATTCAATCATCGTTCGCGCCCCTGCCTGTTGCATCAGATCCAGCGCTGTACCGCGCCGTGTGTCGGCGTGATCAGCGCTGAGGATTATGGCGCCGATGTACGCAATGCAGCATTGTTCCTGGCGGGCAAAGCCAACGAAGTGTTGCAGACAATCACCCGGAAAATGCAGCAGGCCGCGGAATTGATGCATTACGAAGAGGCCGCACTGTATCGCGACCAGATTAAAAGTCTGACTGCGGTACGCGAGAAGCAGTTTGTGACCAGCCAAAGTCAGGCGGATGCCGATGTTATCGCTGTGGTCGCGGCGCAAGGTTTGCTCTGTGTTAATTTATTGATGATACGTGGCGGGCGGCATTTGGGTGACCGCAGCATCTTCCCGCAAAATGCACAGGATGTAGACACGCAGGAAGCATTGGCAGCATTTCTGACCCAGCATTACTCTGGTCGCGCCATTCCCTCGCAGATTATTGTTTCCGAGGTGATCGAGCATGATGCCATTACGGCGATGTTGAGCGAGCAGGCAGGTTACAAGGTTAGCATCAGTGCAAACGTCAGTGGCGAGCGCAAGAGCTGGCTGCAAATGACCATAAATAACGCACAACTGGCGATTACCCGTCAGGTCGCACAGAAATCTACCCAGAATGCACGGCTTGCCGCATTGCAAAATGCGTTGAACATGCCTAACCTGCAGCGAATCGAATGTTTCGATATCAGTCATACCATGGGCGAGGCCACCGTGGCATCGTGCGTCGTTTACGATCAGGAAGCCATGCAGCCAGGCCAATACCGGCGCTATAACATTAGCGGCATCACCCCGGGTGACGACTACGCCGCCATGCGTGATGCACTGACCCGGCGCTATACCAAGATCCAGCAAACGGATGCCAAACGTCCTGACTTGATACTCATCGACGGTGGTGCCGGTCAGTTGAATATTGCCAAGGCGGTGATGGATGACCTCGGCATCAGCGACATCGTGCTCATCGGCGTGGCCAAGGGCGTGGAACGCAAAGCTGGTATGGAGCAGCTTATTACTACCGATGGTCAGACCACCCGTTTGCCTGCCGATGATCCGGCTTTGCATCTGATTCAGCAGATCCGCGATGAGGCGCATCGCTTTGCTATTACCGGTCACCGAGCGCGCAGAGCTAAAGCGCGCACTTCTTCCAGTCTGGAAGATATCGCTGGTGTCGGGCCGAAACGGCGGCAGAAACTGTTGGAAACTTTTGGCGGGTTGCGTGAATTGAAAAATGCCGGTATCGAAGAGATAGCTCAGGTGGAAGGGATTAGTAAAGTACTGGCTGAGCAGATATACCGTGCATTGCGTTAGTTTTATGCGTGCAAGACGTATATTGATAAAAACAGACAGCGTGGGATTGAGTGAGAAATCGCACGCATAAACATCATAATCTGTATCTGACAGATGGTTAGTGTGCTCACTCAATGTAGGATTTTGTTTCTATTTGATTTTTTTGGCTTTGCGTATTGTTTTGTATAAAGTATCATTGTCAGCATCCCGTCAATTGATGTGGCTGTATTTTTGATGAGCATCCGGGAGTTGGGCGAAAATAATGACGAGTAATAAAATACAACGGATGGTTCGGTGCTAAACAGGCGCATTCAGCGTTTCTGCGCTACATGTACTCAAGGTAAGCGAGCTATCTTAGCGCGATTCATTACCGTGATGGCTTTGCTGTTCCTTTCTGTAATTCAACCGGTTGCGGCTGATGTAGTGGTTATTGTCAATCTTGATAATCCTGTTGATCATCTGACGCGTGAACAGGTGATCGATATCTATATGGGGCGCTACACACATTTCCCTAATGGCCAAATTGCTGCGCCCATTGATATGGATCCGGAGTCACCGGTTCGGGTGGCTTATTACCAGAAACTGGTAAATAAAACAGTCGCCCAGATCAACTCGTTCTGGGCGCGGCTGTTATTTACCGGCCGTGCAACACCGCCACAAGTGGCGCCTGACGCTAAAGCGGTGACAAATGTCGTCATGCATAATCGAGGAGCAATTGGGTATGTTGATAGCCTGTCTTTGAATGATAATGTCAAAGTGGTGTACCGGCTGCCATGAAAAGACGCGTTTCCGTTAAGATTGCGGTTGCCGTCAGTGTGCTGGCTTTATTAGGTTCGGCGGCTGTATCGGTTTTGTACTATTACAGTACTTATTCCAAAGAAGTGATGAGCGCGCAACATGATTTAGCGCAGTTAGGGCAAACTGTGCAGCGCACTGCGTCTATTGCCGCCTACTTGGCTGATCGTGAATTGGCAAATGAGGTGGTTCAGGGCTTATTGAAAAACCAGCTAGTCGCTGCGGTGGAGTTGACTGGCGGTGGTGGGTTTTCCGCAAGTTCTGGCTTGAAAGGCGAGGAAATCAACAAGCAACCTGTCCATATTAAGTTGGAATCGCCTTTTGTGCCTGGCGAAATAGTGGGTGACTTGAAAATTTCCCTGCGCCAGCAACTAGTTGAAACGCGAGCGAATAGCGCTGCCTGGACCAATGCTGCGATGCTGGCTGGATATACATTATTCGTATCGCTCCTGGTGTTCTTGTTAATACAGTGGCAGTTTATTTCCAGCATTAAAAGAATAGCGGTGAGCCTGAAAAAGATCGTTCCTGGCCAGAACGAGCGCCTGCATATTCCGGCTAAGCATCAATATGATGAAATTGGTGGGCTGGTTGAAAATATCAATCAGTTGCTAGGCTTGGTGCAGAGCAAACTTGATAATGAACGCGCATTGCTCAGCCAGATGGAAATGCTGGAAAAACAGTTCCGTATGATTTACGAGCGGGCCGGGGTTGGTATTTTTCTGATGGATCAGCGTGCCAGGCTGGTGATAGCTAATCCTGCATTTCAGGAGATTATCGGCAAGCCACTCTATGAGCATATTCTGGGTAAGGATATTAACTGCATGATGGCGCTTTTTAGTGAGTTGGATAAGACACTGTGCATGCTTGATGAAACCTTCGCCCGCGGGAATTTGTCGGCCATGGATCTGCAGATTGCGCAGGTAAATAGCACTGAAGATCGCTGGGTGCACTGTCTACTGACACAGTTGCGAGACGAATCAACTACTGCCCCGGATAATCAGATTCTTGTACAAGGCATCATCACGGATATTTCGGATCGTAGGCGCGAGGAGCAGTTTATCCGATTGCAGGCAGAGCGTGATCCATTAACGAACTTGTTCAATCGCCGATCTGCGGAGCATGGGTTGTTTCTACTATTGGAGAAGGCCGGCTACGAAGGAAGTTGTATTGCTGTCTGTATGCTTGATCTGGATAACTTCAAGCCGGTTAATGATACCTATGGGCATGATGCAGGCGATAGGGTATTGATTGAAATAGCTCAGCGCATGAGTATGGTGCTACGCAGCAGCGACATCGTCGCACGTCTGGGGGGAGACGAATTTCTGCTGGTCATCCAGGGCATTGGACAGCATAAAGATATCGAGTTGCTGCTGGATAAACTGCTTAATAATCTTGCTGAGGATATAGATATCGGTGAGGGGGTATCTGTCAGGGTCGGTGCCAGCATCGGGGTTGCGCTCAGTCCTGAAAATGGTACTGCAATGGGGCAGTTAATAACGCTGGCTGATCGTGCAATGTATCAGGTCAAGCAGCGTGGCAAGAAAGGTTACCAATTTTATGATTAGGCGGAATTTTGGTGTTATTCGCGCCATCGTGTTCCTGATGACAGTGCTTCTCTCCACAACAGGGCACGCAGAAACGGTCAGTTTTTCCGGATTTATGTCGTTGGTGGGTGGTCAGGTGTTAAGTGGTGGTGGCACATCGAGTTATGCTGGGGTCGATTGCCCCTGTTTTGTAGCCGACTGGACGAATATGGGGGTATATAACAAGAGCTTCAGCGTGCGTCCGGAAAGTCGTGTTGGTATGCGCATGAATGCCAAGCTCAGCGATACATTAAGCGCGGTTGTGCAGGTTGATGCGCGCGCTACCCAAGGCAGCAGTGGGGCAACGCTGGAATGGGCGTATTTGTCCTATGTGCCTGCTGATGACTGGGTGGTGCAGTTGGGACGCAAGCGCTTGCCTATTTATTATTATTCGGATTTTCAGGATGTAGGGTTTGCCTACCCGTGGGTACGCCCACCTCAAGACCTGTATGGCTGGGAGGTCAATAATTTCAATGCAGTCACCGTTGCTCGAACCGGGCGCTGGGGTGAGTGGGATTCGCGTGCCAGTGTATTTTATGGGCGAGAAAATTCGTCGTCCAACCTCTATGCCGGCTTGGATTATCCGGGAGAGAGTGTGGATGTGACCTGGCGGAATATTCTGGGGGCTGATCTGGAGTTGACGCGGGACTGGTTCAATCTGCGTATGGTATATATCCAGTCCAAGATCGATATGAAGAGTAACGTCAGCGGCCCCCTCGTTGAGGGTGGGGTGCAACATATTTATGGGCTTTCCGCCAATGCTAATTATGACAACTGGCTGGTGCGTTCCGAACTGAGCTACTTTGATCGTTGGAAAGATATGGGCTACAAGAGTAAAGCCGGCATGCTGGGGGTCGGCTACCATGTCGGTGATTACACGCCGATGGTGACTTATTCGCGCTTTATGGATGCGAATTCTTATGGTGATCCAAATTGGGAGAATGATAGCTTGATGCTTTCCGTGCGTTATGACCTGAACGCCACCAGCGCCATCAAAGTGCAGTATGACAAGTTCCGTGAGCTTTCCTTGCCTGGCTCAACTTCAGGTAACGCGGATGTGCTTTCTGCATCTTACGATAGAGTATTCTAGTTTATTTATCCCTCGGTAAGTTCAATTGCCTATGTCCGGCCGTAGTATGGCTTGCATAGTAACGTTAGCAAATTGTCAGCATTTGCTGGGTAAACTGCCAGCAGATATAAGAAGTGGTTGGGGTGTTTGTTCGTTATGCGGATAGCGTTATCGCTCATGACTCAGTTGTCAGGGAATATTGAGTCAGTCTCGACTGAGGTGCTTGAATTAGTGCCAGCATCCTCGCATAATGTAATCCGAATTTTCTGATTAATCAATTTTGTAGCGCGAATGTGTGTTGCGCAAGCGTGAGGCTGTCAACAAGCTTGCCAGTACGGATTATGTACAATGGGTTATTGGAAAGGAAGCATGATGCGGCTATTCGTGTGTCTCCATGATTTATTCTGCTGGGCAATGTTCGCCACCGGGCTGTTGCTTGTTTGGCAGATGTCTTACGCTGACCAGTTCCTCGGTCGGATTCTTGAATACCGTTCCGCGCAGCAAGCCGAAGACAGGGAAGATGGTGAACCTGCCGAACCTATGTCTCTGCCAACCGGTGTGCGACTGCTACGCGATGTACCTTATGGCAAAAATGACAAGCAGCGCATGGACGTCTATCTGCCTCAGCACGCTACCGGCACACCGGTAATTTTCATGGTGCATGGCGGTGCATGGCGATTTGGTGATAAGACAGCCAGAGCCGTGATTGAAAACAAAGTAAACCGCTGGGTAAGCAAGGGCTTTATTTTGATCTCGGTTAATTATCGGTTATTGCCCAGGACAGCCATTTTGGAGCAAGCCGCAGACATCGCCAGTGCGCTTGCGCAGGCGCAATCGCAGGCTGAGCAGTGGGGTGGAGACCCGGCTAAATTCATCTTGATGGGGCATTCGGCAGGCGCACATCTCGTTGCCCTGCTTTCCGCTGCGCCGGAGCAGGCCTATAAGGCAGGTGCACAACCTTGGCTGGGGACAGTGGCGCTGGATAGCGCCGCACTGGATGTCGCCGAAATCATGCTGGGTAAACATGAACGCTTATACGATAGCGCATTCGGTGATGATTCCGCCTACTGGAAGCTGGTGTCGCCTTTATATCAGCTAACCGGTATGGCCACACCATTATTGGCAGTGTGTTCAACACGCCGCAGTGACTCATGTTCGCAAGCGATCCGCTTTGCCAGCAGGGCGCAGTCGCTGAATGTGCGCGTTAAGGTGTTGCAGCAGGATATGTCACATCGGGAGATCAACCGGCAGTTGGGCGTTGCAAGCGACTACACTGATGCGGTTGAATCATTCATGTCTAGCCTTGATGCATCTGTGCAGCATGTGTTAACAAATCAGTCCAAATCAGAGCATTAAAATTACCATATCAACGGCGCATGCCATACACCTATTGGGTATTCCGGATAAGTAAAATAATTCTCGCATTGAAATAGCCGGTGACAGGGCTCATAATGAAGACAAGCAGATATTATTAACGTTTAATAAAGGAAATTTATGTCACATAGTCATGCTATTGTCTGGATCGATCACGCTGAAGCCCATGTAATCAACATCAATCCGGATGATGTTGAGAGTTCGATTGTCAAGCCATCCGATCCGCACAAGCATTTACATCACAAGAGTGGCGCGGTGGGTTCAGGTCATGCACCGGAAGATCAGCATTATTACCACGAAGTAGTCGATGCGTTGCGCGGCACCCAAGAGGTGTTGATCGTTGGCCCATCAAGTGCAAAACTTAACCTGATCAAGCATATTCATGCTCATGACCATGAGCTTGTTGCCAGCATCATCGGCGTAGAAACAGTGGATCATCCAACCGATGCGCAGCTTGTTGCTTATGCGCGCAAATATTTTGAAGCGGCTGATCGCATGCTGCCACAGCAATAACATACGCAAGACGGGTTCTGGCTGTCACGCAGTTTTAATGCTTTTTGCGTGGTTGCCGGAATCGCGCTGCAGGTTGTTTCACAGTGTCTTCAATGTGTTAGCATGGGGGCATGCTCTGACCGAATGGGTGTGTTCATGTTTGAATATAACGATAGTCTTTCTGCACTGAATACCGACTCCCCGCTGCTGGAAAAGCTGCAAAGAATCCATGACACGCTGCTGGTTCATTTTGATGCAGTGAGTCGCATCGCTGTAGCCTTGTACGACCCCAAAACCGACCTGCTCAAGACCTTCATTCATAGCAGTGGCGGCGATCAGCCCCTCAGTCACTATCAGGCATTTCTGAGTGAGGCGCCATCCCTGATGGAAATTGTCAAAACCGGCAAACCCCGGGTGGTGAATGACATGACTGTCTTTGCGGGTGGTGAGCACGAACATACGCAAAAAATTGCCGTGCAGGGTTATGGCTCCAGCTATACCCTGCCGATGTACATGAGCGGGCACTTATTTGGCTTTGTATTTTTTGATTCCTACCAGAAAAATGCAATGACTGAAGAGTTGCTGCATTTTCTGGATGTGATCGGGCATCTGGTTTCGTTGATGGTGATGAATGAAATTGCTACCGTCAGGACGCTGGTGTCTACCGTTCAAGCCGCGCGCGATATGGCGCATTTGCGCGACACCGAAACCGGTGCACATCTGGATCGCATGTCGCATTTTTCTCGCATTATTGCGCGCGAACTGGCACCTGTGCATGGCTATAATGATGAATTTGTCGAGCATGTGTTCCTGTTTTCTCCGCTGCATGATATCGGCAAGATCGGTATCCCTGACAGTATCATGTTAAAAAACGGCAGGTTAACTGATGCCGAGTACGAAATCATGAAAACACATACCATTAAGGGTCGGCAGATTATCGATACTATCCTCAAGGGATTTGCTCTGGAGGGGTTCCAGCATATCGATATGCTCAGAAATATTGCTGAATTTCATCATGAAACGCTGGATGGTAAAGGTTACCCGCAGGGATTGTCTGGAGATGAAATCCCCATTGAAGCCAGAATTATTGCAGTTGCCGATGTGTTTGATGCGCTGACCAGTCGCCGGCCCTATAAAAAGGCCTGGAGTAACGAGGATGCGTTCCAGAATTTATTTGCCTTGGCGGATATCAAGCTGGACCGGCAGTGTATCGAAGCGCTGGTTAACAACCGTGCTGAAATCGTAGCGATACAGGCGCAATTCAAAGAAGAAGTTTTTGCATAGGGTCTACCCCGGAACGGTTTCGGTTAGCTGGCAAACATCCGTTCGCGCAGTTGACCTCCGCCCGGTATTTCTTGCTGGTCACTCAGTTAAGTCGTCGTTATATCATCCGATTTTTTTGAGCAATACGCTTCGCTGCTGGTTGATGAGAGGTAGACTCGTTCAAGCACAACCCCGGTTTTGTTGCACCATGCTTCCAGGTCACGAGGGAATGCGGGGTCACTGGCTTTGATGCAGATAGTCTGACCGGGCGCCAGTTCAGCAATTTTTTTGTGTAAGGTCAGGATTGGTCCCGGACATGTCATGCCTCGGGTGTCAAGGCTGGAGTGTTGCCAGACCATGCGCCGGTCGGTGCCGCTACGTTGAGGCGCAGCGCGGCGTTCATGCTCAGTTGTGGCTAATTGTGCCTGCTGCGTTCTTCGTTCCTGAGGTGTGCGTATGCGATTGCCGCGTCGACGCTCTTCAAAAAATACCGAGCTATGGACAGGCTGAGGTGATGTTCTGGCTGTTCCCGTGGTATCGGCTTCGTGCCAAAGCCGCCAGCCGGTAAATCCGCCCATCAGCGTGACTGCATCATAACCATGCAGCATCAGTGTGCGCTGTACGGTATGCGCTTTTGATCCGATCTGGCAGCATACGACGATGCATTTGTCCTTGGGCAGTTCATTGAGGCGCGTGCGTAATTGTTCGACCGGGATGTTGAGTGAGCCCGGGATATGGGCTGCAGCAAACTCATCCTGGCTGCGTACGTCCAGTACGAGCTGGTCGATATTGCCGACGACCCTTTCCGGTTGAATTACCTGTTTCGAGCCGCGCATGATGCCGCTGGCCATGCCACCTGCTTGATTAATGGCATCCTTGGGGCTGCCGAAATGGGGAGAGTAACACAGCTCGATATATTCCAGATCCTGCACGGCAAGCCCACCGGTAATGGCGGTGGCCAGCACGTCAATCCGTTTGTCGGCACCGTCTCCGATTGCCTGAGCTCCCAGGATTTTCCCCTCTTTGGGACAAAACAGGAGCTTGAGATACAGTGGCGCAACTCCCGGGAAGAATCCCACATGATTGGTGGTCGGGATAAACACCCGGCTATATGGCCGCTGCGCTTCTTTTAACAGTTTTTCACTGGCACCGGTCGAGGCGACGCTCTGGCCGAAGACATGCCAGGCGAAACTGGCCAGTGCACCGCGATAGGGAATCGGGTTGCCAAACATATGCGCAGCAGCGACTCGGGTCTGTCGACCTATGGGTACGGAAATCTGCACGGCTGTTGGTTTTCCGGTGATGACGCTGGGTGTCTCGATGAGATCCCCTACGGCATAAATGTCAGGGTCCGAGGTACGCATATATTCGTCGACGCTGACTGCGCCGCTGGCACCGGTAACCAATTCAGCAGCCTGAGCCAGGTTGTTGTTGGGGCGGATACCGGTTGCCAGGATCACCAGATCAGTGGCAAATTCATGGCCGTTGTTCAGCCGTACTCGGATACGCTCGCTGTCCTCGAAAAATCCTAGGGGGGCAGTACTCAGCAATAGCTGCACCCCGTCTGCTTGAATTGCCTGATGCAATAGTGTCGCCATGTCCTGATCCACATGGCGCATAACCTGATTGGCTTGATCGAGCAGGGTGACGGCCAGCCCGCGCTTGCGTAGCGCTTCGGCAGCTTGCAGACCTATGGTGCCGGCACCGACGACGGTTGCATGGGTAGCCGGTTTCGTACGTAATTGCTCAATAATGCCATCCATATCGGCAATGGTGCGCAGGCAGCGTACGCCAGCCAGGTTAATGCCCGGTAACGCAGTGGGGATGGCCGGTGTTGCACCGGTGGCGAGTAGCAGCTTGTCATAGCCAAGCTGGTAATGCATGTCAGACTTCAGATCATGTACATTAAGCGTTTTGGATATCCGGTTGATGGCGGTGACTTCATGGCGTAAGCGGATATCTGTACGGAAACGCTTGGCAAGGCTGGTGGCATCGGTAGACACCAGCGTGGCGCGGTCAGGCACTGTGCCGGCGAGATGATGTGTCAGGCCACATTTGACTGTGCCTACATACGGCCCCTTTTCCAGCAGGATGATCTCGGTGTCATCGGTATAGCGGCGTGCTTGAGACATGAATCCGTTGCCACCGCTATGCCCGCCGACAATCACAATTCTATGTGGGATTTTGTCATCAACTGCTATTCCGCCCGGCATGATGTTGCATCCTTTCATTTAAGTTGATGTGGCATTCATGCATTAAACACGACGTTGTGAACGTCATGCCGGTGCATTTTCATGGTTTGTCGGCGTGCGCTGCTGCCAACACGACACGGTTACGTCCCAGGGCTTTTGCTTCATACATCGCTTTGTCGGCGGCAATGCTGACTTCATCTGCACTGGCAAACGCAGGAAACTCGGCCAGTCCGCAGCTGAATGTAACGGTAAATTCGGTATCGTCCGAATACTGCACTATCTGTTCAAATGCCTTGCGAATATGCTCCATGGCGGCAGTTGCACTGACGCCATCGGTATCCCTTAATACCACAGCGAATTCTTCACCACCGTAGCGCCCGATAATATCGGTTTTGCGCAAGCGCTGCTGCAATAGCCGGGACAGGCTTTTGATGACCCGGTCTCCGGTAGCGTGGCCATAGGTATCATTAACCTTTTTAAAGAAATCGATATCTATCATCGCAAATACCAGTGAGGATTTTTGCCGCTGTGCGCGTAATACCTCGACATCCAGCTCTTCTTTGATTTTGGTATGGTTTAGCAAACCGGTCAGGCTGTCTCTCACCATAAATGTCCGTAATGTGCGATAACGCTCTACTCTGGACGTGACTGAGGAAATCAGGTGCGTTGCATCTATAGGCTTGGTCAGAAAATCATCCGCGCCGAACTGCTTGGCTTCGAGTTGGATATCAATGTCGGTTTCTGCAGACAGGAACACAATGGGAGTGCTGACGTAGACCTCTTGCTGGCGAATGATTCTGGCCAGTTCCAGCCCGCTGCAGCCCGGCATGTACATGTCCATCAGGATCAGCTCTGGTGTGAAATCGCTGATTGCGTCGAGCATGGTCATCGGATCGGTCACCACGCGGGTATCCATGCCCGCGGATTGCAATGTCAGCGCGTAAAAAGCGGCCAGGGACGTTGAATCATCTATGATTAAAACTTTGTAGGGATCAGGTGAAATGTCACTGGTCAGGCTATCAAGTTTGTCTATGAGCATGCCCATATCCACTGGCTTGGTGAAATAAGCCGCCGCTCCTGCGCGCACCGAAGTTAAACGTGAATTGATGTCACTGCGACTGGAGAGGAAAACAACCGGAATGCTGGCTTTGATTTCGTCAGCAAGAGCGGTTATCGCCAAGGGGCCAGACATGTCACTATCAGGAAAAACCACGTCCATGATGATAACGGCCGGGTGTGTTTCTGCGATGGTCGCATTTAGCGATGCCGTTTCGTGCAGTATTTTCACCGTATAGCCGAAATGGCCAAGCTGCAGCTCCAGATTGCGGGCCTGATCCAGATCGTCTTCCACCAGCAGGATAGTGCTGCTGCTTTGTTTCGTCGCTGCTTTGGCTTCCATTTCCAGTGTTATTTTGCTGGTTTTTTCCGGCCTTGCGGCATCCGGGTTTTCTGCAGCCAGAGTGACTTCGTGCCATTGCGCCTGAATCCGGTTGCTTAGTTCTGTACTGAGTCGCTCAGCGCTCTGCAGCTCATCCTTAAGTGTGAGCTCCAGCGTTTTAGCCGCCAGGCTGAGGGCGCTCATGCCAAATGTCGCCCCGGAACCTGTCAGGCTGTGCACAAGACGATGCAGGGTCTGCGTTGTTGTTGCGTCAAGTGTTTCTGCATGGCGCAGTGTTTCCCATAAAGCTGAAATTTCAGCAAGTTTGCCAGGGAGGCTGGTTTGATATTGTGCACGCATTGCACGTAGCGCTTCATTAATAGTGGAAGGTGTGCTCATTGCATATTCCCATTTCCTTTTGGTGCTTGTTTCAAGTCAGCAATGCCCGAAACAAACGCTTGCTGTGATCGGTCAGGTTTTGGTTATCAGTTTCGTGATGGCGCTTAGCAGTTCCTGATTGGTCGTACATGATTTGATGAGTACGGATGCTACCTGGCTAGCCTCTAGCCGGGTGACATTCGCACCTGAAAATAGCATAACCGGTGTTGTCGCATTCAGCTTCTGGAAGTGTGGCATCAGCGACAAGCCAGACCCATCCGGTAAGTTAATGTCCAGCACTATCAGGTCGTAATGTTGCTGCGCCAGTTTGGCAGCGGCTTGTTGAACTGAGCCGGCGTGGTCAAATTCGGCGATACCCCGTCCTATCGAACTCAAAATCTGTCGGACATCCGGGTCATCTTCCACATGCAGTATGCGTGGGAGGTGGTTGTCGTGCCGCAGTGTTATGACAGCATGTAGCTGCGTCAGTAAAAGTTCGCGATCAATCGGTTTGTCATGCCAGCCTACCAAGGCATAACTGCCATTGATCTCGGCACGTCCCTGTTCTGCCTTTGCTGATACCACCACAATAGGCAACTTGGCAGTTGCGGTGTTGGTGCGCAGTTCTTGAAGCAGTGAAAGGCCATCTTGATCGGGTAAGCCGATATCCAGAGTCATGGCGTCATAGTGGCTGGATTGCAGTAATTGTTTGGCCTGCTGCGCGTCATGAGCAATGTCGGTAATGAACCCGCCGTCGTTGAGCATAATGCTGAGCAGCTTGGCAATGTCATCATCATCTTCGCAAATTAATATACGCGGCAATTTATTTTGTAAAATGCCGGGTTCTGCGATCGGATGGGTTAAGCATATTCCCTTATCGCAATATTCAGGCAGTTCAATATAAAACACCGAGCCTGCACCGGCTTCGGAATCAAATCCGATAACCCCGTGCATTTTTTCCATAATGGCTTTGGTAATGCTGAGGCCCAGGCCGGTACCGCCTTTTTGGCGGGTGTCTGACGAGTCTGCTTGCGAGAATTTCTGGAAAATCTGGTTGCGGAATGCATCCGGTACGCCTGTCCCCTGATCTATTACCATCACTCTGATACCCAGCTTGCCGGGGGTCACAGCGATTTTTACCAGGCCGTTGGCTGGTGAGAATTTGGCGGCGTTGGAGAGCAGGTTGGCCATGACTTGCAGTAAGCGATCCTGATCAACTTGCACGTGTACGCCCGGCATGGTTTCGGTGATTTTGAACGTTACACCATAGGCCTCGCCATAGGCGCGATTGGCTTCTACTGCCTGTTCTATCAGCGGCATTAATGCATGCGGTCTCAGATCCAGCGTCATTATGCCGGATTCGATTTTCTCGATATCCAGTATGTCATTGATCAAACGTACCAGGCGTTCACTGTTTTTGTACGCGATGTCGATGAGTTCCTTGGCCTTAGCTGGTATCTCGCCGGTGACGCCTCCTGCAACCAGACCCAGTGAGCCACGGATGGAGGTGAGGGGGGTGCGCAACTCATGGCTGACGGTGGAGACAAATTCACTTTTTAATTTGTCGATTTTTTTGCGTTCGGTGATGTCGCGCACCATGCCGGTAAATTTACGCTGGCCGTCAGCATGCATTTCCCCGACTGACAGTTCCATCGGGAAGCTTGTGCCATCCTTATGCAGTCCGACCACTTCGCTTCCGCTGCCAATGATATGGGCTTCATCGTTGCGCAAATAGTGTGCGAGGTAGCCATCATGCTGGCTATGATGCAGTTCGGGCAAGAGCATGCTGATATTGTTGCCGATCATTTCTTCAGCCGGGTAGCCAAATATGTGTTGTGCTGCCAGGTTGCAAAATTCGATGAGGCCGGTTTCACTGATGACGATGATGCCGTCAGCTGCAGTATCTACAACAGAATGAAAGCGTTCTTCGTTTTCTCTGACAGTCACCGTCATGGCTTTTGCCAGTTCAAGCGCGCGTGCGCGGGTGTTTAACAGCGAGATGAGCAGTAAGGTCAGCAGGGTTGAGAGAGCAAGACCCGAAACGGCAACGATGTTGGGTGTATGCCGATCAACTTCCTGTTCAAAAACAGGCAGGGAGGAGAAGCGTAAAGTCCATGTGTGACCATTGATATCTATTTTCCGGGTGTCGGAAAACAGCGCCGTGTGGTGCGAATTATTGCTTTTGTACAACATGGCATCGTTAGTTATGTTGGTGCCATCGTAAATTTGTAGGGTTACGTCGGGTATGGCTTTGCCCAAAATTCCCTGCATCAGATCATTTATGCGAAACGGGCTGTAAACGAAGCCCATCAACGCGGTTTTGCGTTGTGCGACAGTGTCAGGCCGCGCGCCACGATAAACCGGCATATACATCAGAAAGCCATTCTGCACATCCTGCTTGGTTTCCTGCACCAGTTTTACTTTGCCTGAAACACTGGCTTTGCCAGTATCGCGAGCTATTTCCATGGCGGCACGCCGTGTTGGCTCAGAAAACATATCAAAACCAAAAGCGCGTTTGTTGCGCGCGTCGAATGGCTCCAGATAGATGATGCTGGTGTAAGCGGGACGTGTTCCAGCAGGCTTTACCGTGTAATCGGGGAAGCCCTCATGGCGGATTTGCGTTATGTGTGCAGCGAGTTCGGCGGATGGAATCCAAAGTGAAAATCCCATGCCCTGTATGCCGGGATAGTTTTCGTGAAGTTGTAGATTAGCTACATAATCATGCCATTCCTGCCGGCTGACATTGTGGGAGGCGGAAAATAAGCCGACTCCGCCACGCAAGACATGTTCGTAGGCCAGCATGCGATCCTGTATCGCTGTGTCGATTTGCGCGACTCTGGTATGGAAGCGCTCATTAGCCAGTTGCTCGGTGCCTTGGCTCGTATAGCGCCACGCAGAGAAGGTAATTGCTAGAGCGGTCAGAGCAAGTGCAGCCACAGCCAGTTTTGCAGAATAGTTGCTATTGTTGTTCATGACCGGTGCAGCCTCACATGATGGTTAACGGCTTTATTGTTAGCGTTCTTGTGTGTGTAACATAAGCTTTATGCACGATGCAATCAAGATACCACCATGATGTATCGATAAATATTTTAGTATTGCTGTTGCTATGAGTAGTGAAGTCGTGTCGACTATTCTGTTTATAGCATAGTGCCATAAATCCATGGAATGCAGGTATCGGTAATTTAAAGAGAATACTCTTTTGCGCAACAGTTGATTCTGGTCGTGGAGTGTTAGTCATGGTATGCAGTATCTCCGTTGTTGTTTTCCAGCACACTGCGTTAAGCAATCATGGCTTTCTGGGTTAAAATGCAGGCTTACTTCGTCTTTATTATTCATCATGCCGCTTAATGTACCGAATTTGTTGACTTGGCTGCGTATTTTGTTGATTCCGCTGGTGGTGGCAGTGTTTTATTTGCCGGATGGCTGGCTGGATGAGCATCAGGTAAACCTGCTGGCGGCAGTGATGTTTGCGGTAGCGGCAGTAACGGACTGGCTGGATGGCTATCTGGCGCGCATCCTCAATCAGACTTCGGCATTTGGTGCTTTTCTGGATCCGGTGGCAGACAAGCTGATGGTGGCTGCTGCGCTGATCGTGCTGGTGCAATTGGGGCGCGTGGATGCGCTGATTGCTTTGATCATTATCGGCCGTGAGATTACGATTTCAGCTTTACGGGAATGGATGGCCAGTATCGGTGCGCGTTCCAGTGTTGCGGTCTCCATGATAGGTAAATTTAAAACAGCCGCACAAATGATTGCGATTCTGTTGCTGCTGTTCCATGAATCATGGCTGGGAGTGGATATACAGCAACTGGGTACATGGCTGATCTGGTTGGCAGCTCTGCTGACTATATGGTCTATGGTGTATTATCTGCGCCGGGCTATCCCTGAAGTTATACGTCATCGTTAAGGAATTTATATGCAAGCAGCTCATTCAGCTGATGCTGTTCATAAACAAAGTCTGGCAGCATTGTCGGTTGCCGCAATTGGCGTGGTGTACGGTGATATTGGAACCAGTCCGCTTTATACCCTGAAAGAAGTATTCAGCCCTGCGCATGGCATCGCTACCAGTCATGAGAACGTACTGGGTATCCTGTCGCTGATCTTCTGGTCACTGCTGATCGTGGTGTCGCTGAAATACGTGGTGTTCATCATGCGTGCCGATAACCGTGGAGAAGGCGGAATTATGGCCTTGATCGCCTTGATGCAGCGGGTAGTGGGTACGGATTCGAAATTGCGCTGGCCGCTACTGATGCTGGGGCTGTTTGGCGGAGCGCTGTTTTTTGGTGACGGTATCATCACCCCGGCTATTTCGGTGCTGTCTGCAGTTGAAGGGCTGGAGATTGCCACACCGGCGTTAAAAGAATTTGTGATTCCTATTTCACTGGGGGTGCTGGGTGCGCTGTTTTTCATCCAGCGCAAAGGTACGGCGACTGTGGGTATCCTGTTCGGACCGATCATGATTGTGTGGTTCATTACACTGGCGATTCTGGGTGTGGTCAAAATCATAGCCTATCCTGCAGTATTGCAGGCGCTGAACCCGAGCTATGCATTTGAATTTTTTGCGGAACACCGTATGCATGGTTTCCTGGCGCTGGGTGCGGTGGTGCTGGCACTGACTGGTGCCGAGGCGTTGTATGCGGATATGGGCCATTTCGGCAAGCATCCGATCCGGGCGGCCTGGTTTCTGTTTGTGTTGCCGGCATTGCTGCTCAATTATTTCGGCCAGGGCGCGATGCTGATTCATGACCCCAGTACGGTCAGCAATCCGTTTTACAACATGGCACCAGACTGGGCGCTGTATCCTATGGTGGGGTTGGCGACGCTGGCGACGGTGATTGCGTCGCAGGCGGTGATTTCCGGGGTGTTTTCAGTCACACGCCAGGCTACGCAATTAGGCTTCATGCCGCGTATGGATATTGTGCATACTTCGGCGCGCGAAATCGGGCAGATTTATGTGCCGGTGATGAACTGGGCCATGCTGCTGGGTATTGTGGCGTTGATTCTGGGATTCCAGACGTCGAGTAATCTGGCCTCGGCCTATGGTATTGCCGTGACCGGTACCATGGCGATCGATACGATACTGGCCTTTGTAGTAGTGCGCGGTATGTGGAAATGGGGATGGCCGGCGACGTTGGTGGGTATGCTGTTTTTCCTGAGCGTGGATCTGGCCTTCTTCAGTGCGAATGCCATCAAAATTTTCCAGGGCGGCTGGTTTCCGTTGGCGATTGGTGTGCTGATGTTTACACTGATGACTACCTGGAAGCGTGGCCGGCAGATACTGGCCGAACGCCAGCAGGCTGGATCAATTGCCTTGCTGCCGTTTCTGGGTGGTATTGCCGCGCATCCGCCGATACGTGTCCCCGGTACGGCGGTATTCCTGACCACCAATCTGGACGGTGTGCCGCATGCGATGCTGCATAATCTGGTGCATAACAAAGTCATCCATGAAACCGTAATTTTGTTGACCGTGAAAACCCGGGATGTGCCGTGGGTGCCGGATGAAGAGCGAGTTGCAGTGGAGGCAGTAGGCAACGAGTTTTATCTGGTCACGGTGTTCTATGGCTTCAAGGATGAACCGGATATTCCGCTTGCGCTGGAGGGTGTGAAGATACACGAGCACGGTTTCAATATGCTGGAAACATCATTCTTCCTCAGTCGTGAAACCTTGATTGCGACCAAAGTGCCGGGTATGGCGTTGTGGCGTGAAAAACTGTTCGTCAGTATGGCACGCAACGGCAGTAGCGCGACTGCGTTTTTCCATATCCCGACTAATCGCGTGATCGAACTGGGTACCCAGGTAGAGCTATAAGCATGGCGATTCGCTCCACGTTAAAAATGGGTGAGCCGTTGTTGTTGCGGCAGGCATTGCCAGTGACGGAGTTTGATACGCCGGAGTTGCATGCGCTGGTAACAGATTTGCGCGATACCATGACTGCGCTCAACGGCGCTGGTCTGGCTGCGCCGCAAATCGGCGTCAGCCTGCAGGTGGTGATATTCAGTGTGGCGAATAACCCGCGTTATCCCGATGCTGAAGCGGTGCCGGAAACCGTACTGATCAATCCCACACTCACGGCGTTAACTGAGGAGCAGGACGAAGCCTGGGAGGGTTGTCTGTCCGTTCCGGGGATGCGCGGCCTGGTGCCGCGTTACACGCAGTTGCGCTATCAGGGCTTTGATCAGTTTGGTAACAGCATAGACCGTACCGTATCGGGCTTTCATGCCCGTGTGGTGCAACATGAGGTCGATCATCTGTGGGGTGTGCTCTACCCCATGCGGATTAAGGATTTGCGCTATTTCGGCTTTACCGAGGTGCTGTTTCCTGACCTCGGTGCCGCTGCTGCTGACGACTGAGTGCTGGGTCGATGGTCAGGCGGCAGCCTGTTTGCCTGCGCAATGCGGGCAGGAGATACCGACCACATAATCCGGTGACGTCTGTTCTGCCGGGGTAAGCACGGTACGGCAGGCAAAGCAGATATTGGTTTCCGTCGGCTTGAGGTCGCCATCCAGCGCAACGCGTTTATCAAACACGAAACATTCGCCGTCATAGTGGCTCGCGCCGCATTCTTCAAAATATTTCAGTATGCCACCCTGCAGTTGATACACCTGATTAAAGCCTTCGCCGGCCATGAAGGGGGCGGCCTTCTCGCAGCGTATGCCGCCGGTGCAGAAGGTGACAATCGGGATGTCGCGGTAGTCTTTGAGCTGTTCAGTTGCGGCAGCAAAATCACCAAAGGTATTGAGTTGCAGGTTAACTGCGTTTTTGAACGTGCCGACCTGGTATTCAAAGTCGTTGCGGGTATCCACGATGATGAATTCGCGCCCTTCGTCGTACCATTTTTTTAACTCGGCTGCCGGCAGTTGCGGTGCCGGATGTGCGGTGCGCTGAAAATCGGGCTGGTGGAAGGTGATGATTTCTTTTTTGAGTTTAACCAGCATGCGGTTGAACGGGATTTCATCCGACCAGCTGCGTTTGATTTCGATCCCGGCAAAGCGGGCGTCAGCGGTAAGCCAGTCGATAAAGGCTTCCAGTTCTGTGGCTTCACCTGCCAGGAACATGTTAATGCCTTCCGGTGTAAGCAGAATGGTGCCCTTGAGTTTATGGGCGGCGCTACGCTGGCGGAACTGCTCGCGCAATTCCGGGAGTTGCTCGAGTTCGACGAAACGATAGGCGGCGATGTTTAATATGCTGGACATGATGTGTGGCTGTAGCGATTTGATTAAACAGCATTATAGCGTATTGGCGGAGTGCTGAATGCGCTAAGCGTGGTTTCGGTAATGTTGGGGTCATGGTTTCTGGGGTAAAATGTCAGCATGTCTGCTCCCCAATTTATTCATCTGCGGCTCCATTCGGAGTATTCCATCACTGACGGTATCGTGCGTATTGACGACGCGGTAGCGCGTGCTGCTGGCGACGGCATGCCTGCGCTGGCGCTGACAGATTTGTCCAATCTGTTCGGGCTGGTCAAGTTCTATCAGGCCGCGCGCGGCAAAGGCGTTAAACCGATTATGGGTTGCGATGTCTGGGTCAGTAATGACCTGGAGCGAGACCGTCCGAGCCGGTTATTGCTGCTGGCGCAGAATCTTGCTGGCTATCGCACCCTGTCTGAATTGCTGACGCGAGCCTATCGGGAGAATCGTTCGCGTGGGCGAGCCGAGCTGCAGCCTGCATGGCTGGAAGAGATAAACACGGAAGGATTGATTGCCTTGTCCGGCGCACAGATGGGTGATGTCGGACAGGCTTTGCTGACCGGGAATGATGTTGCAGCTCGTGCCGCAGCCAGTCGTTGGGCGGCATTGTTTCCGCAACGCTACTATCTGGAAATACAGCGTACCGGTCTGGTAGACGCTGAGAATTGCCTGCAGCTGACTTTGCCGTTGGCGGCCGAGCTTGGGTTGCCAGTGGTAGCGACACATCCGATCCAGTTTCTGGATCGTGACGATTACAAAGCACACGAGGCGCGGGTATGTATTGCCGAAGGCGCCTTGCTCGGCGATCGGCGCCGGCAGCGGGTATTTACCGAAGAACAATATTTCAAATCTCAGGCAGAAATGGCGGAGTTGTTTGCCGATCTGCCGGAAGCGCTGGCCAATAGCGTGGAAATTGCCAAGCGCTGTTCGCTGAATCTTGAGCTGGGCAAAAGCAAACTGCCGCAGTTCCCCACCCCTGATGGCATGACCCTGGATGACTTTCTGCGCCAGCGCTCTGCCGAAGGTCTGGCAGCGCGCATGCAGGTGTTGTATCCCGATGCGGCGGAACGTGAGCGACGTTACCCGGAGTATCAGGAACGGCTGGAATTCGAGCTGGGCACGATTATCCAGATGGGTTTCCCTGGCTACTTCCTGATCGTGGCCGATTTTATTAACTGGGCCAAGCATAACGGCGTGCCGGTGGGGCCGGGGCGGGGTTCCGGTGCGGGTTCGCTGGTGGCGTACGTGCTGGGGATTACCGATCTGGATCCGCTGCCGTACGACCTGCTGTTCGAACGCTTCCTGAATCCTGAACGGGTATCCATGCCCGACTTTGACGTCGATTTCTGTCAGGACGGCCGTGAGCGCGTAATCAATTACGTCAAGGACAAATACGGACGTGAGGCGGTGTCGCAGATCGTGACCTTCGGCACGCTCGGTTCCAAATCGGTGATCCGCGACGTCGGCCGTGTGCTGGATCTGCCATATAACCTGTGCGACCAGTTATCCAAGATGATCCCGATCGAAGGGGTGAAGCCGGTGTCGTTGCGCAAGGCGCTGGAAATGGAGCCGCAGCTCAAAGAGCGTTACGACAATGAAGAAGATGTGCGCGAGCTGTTCGGGCTGGCGGAAAAACTCGAAGACCTGACCCGTAACGTCGGTATGCACGCCGGTGGTGTGCTCATTGCGCCGGGTAAGATTACCGATTTCTGTCCGATTTATCTGGCTGAGGGTTCGGACTCTGCGGTGTCGCAGTTCGACAAGGACGATGTGGAAAAAGCCGGGCTGGTGAAGTTCGACTTTCTGGGTCTGCGTACGCTTACCATTCTCGACTGGGCGATGCGTTACGTGGCGGCACTGTCCCCGGATGGCAAGGCGCCGTTCAGTCTGGAGACCTTGCCGCTCAATGATAGAGGCAGCTTTACGTTGCTCAAGTCGTGTAAAACCACAGCAGTATTCCAGCTGGAATCGCGCGGCATGAAAGACCTGATCCGGCGTTTGCAGCCGGACTGCTTTGAAGACGTAGTGGCGCTAGTTGCGCTGTTCCGTCCGGGGCCGCTGGAATCGGGGATGGTGGACGACTTTATCAACCGTAAGCATGGCAAGGCCAAGGTTGATTACATGCATCCGATGCTGGAAGGTACGCTGAAGCCGACTTACGGTGTCATCGTCTATCAGGAACAGGTGATGCAGATCGCGCAGATCATGGGCGGCTATACGCTGGGCTCTGCGGACTTGCTGCGGCGCGCGATGGGCAAGAAAAAGGCCGAGGAAATGGCCGAACACCGCGATATTTTCGTCAATGGCGCGGTGGTGAAAGGCGTGGATGCCAAGCAGGCGACTTATATTTTCGACCTGATGGAAAAGTTTGCCGGCTATGGTTTCAACAAGTCGCACTCTGCCGCTTATGCGCTGGTGGCTTATCATACGGCCTACCTGAAAGCCCATCATCCGGCGGCGTTCATGGCCGCGACCCTATCGGCGGATATGGATGATACCGACAAGGTCAAGAATTTTTATGAAGATACTCTGGCGAGCGGGCTGGAAGTGCTGCCGCCGGATATTAATCGTTCCGGCTATCGGTTTGCGCCGGAAAATGAGCGGCAGATCCGTTATGGTCTGGGTGCGGTTAAAGGCACTGGTGAAGCTGCGATCAACGCCATTGTGGCGGCGCGTGAGCAGGATGGCCCGTTTGTTGATCTGTTTGATCTGGCACGGCGGGTAGACAAGCGTAGCGTCAACCGGCGCACGCTGGAATCGCTGATCCGCGCGGGCGCATTTGACGGTGTTAATGATCATCGGGCTGCGCTGCTGGCATCGGTGGGTATGGCGCTGGAGCTGGCGGATCAGGCCGCGGCGTCAGTGAATCAGGGCGGTTTGTTCGATGATTTCGACAGCCATCCGGATACCCAGCCGGCATTGGTGGATGTGCCGCGCTGGCCGGAAAAGGACAAGCTGCTGCAGGAAAAGCTGGCGTTGGGGTTCTATTTCAGCGGTCATCCGTTTAATGCATACGCCAGTGAGCTGAAGGCACTGATCAAAACCCGTCTGGATAAACTCGCGCCTAACCCGCAGCCGGTATTGCTGGCCGGTATTATCGTATCTATGCGTACGCAGATGACACGGCGCGGCAAAATGGCGTTCGTGTTGCTGGATGATGGTCTGGCAACTGTGGAAGTGCCGATTTTTAACGAGGTGTTCGAGCGCCATCGGGATTGGCTTAAGGAAGACAGCTTGTTGCTGGTGGAAGGCAAAGTCAGCAAAGACGACTACTCGGGCGGCTTGCGTATCAATGTGGATAAACTGTTTGATGTAACCAGTGCGCGTACGCGTTATGCCAAATCGTTGCAGATAACAGCGGGCCCGACTTTGACGGTAAGTCAGTTGCAGGGCTGGTTGCGTCCGTATTGCAATGATGAAAGCGGTTGTCTGGTGCAATTGCGCTATCGCCTGGCGCAAGTGCAGACCGATATGGAGTTAGGGGCAAGCTGGCGGGTGATGCTGCATGATGACTTGTTGGCTACGCTGCAATCTGGTCTGGGTGCGGCAGCGGTCACGGTATGTTATTAGGCCAGGCCGAATGCAGATTGAACTTAGTGCCTTAATACGGTAAAATGCTGTAATTCTTGCAGAGGCGGGCGTGGTGTGAACCTTGCCCGCTTCTTTGTATAAGCCTCACACCGGAGTACTCCCTTGTCGCACGCTCAATCCGCTATTTTGGTGCTTGCTGATGGTTCAGTTTTTCGCGGTGTTGCCATCGGCGCGTTAGGTTCAACAGTTGGCGAGGTGGTATTTAATACTGCCATGTCGGGCTATCAGGAAATCCTGACTGACCCCTCATATTCTCGTCAGATCGTCACACTTACTTATCCTCATATTGGCAATACTGGCGTTAATCCAGAAGATGTCGAATCAACGCAAATACATGCCGCTGGCCTGGTAGTGCGCGATTTGCCATTGTTAGCAAGCAATTTCCGTTCGACCGAGTCGTTGTCAGATTACCTGATTGCGCAAAATAAAGTTGCAATCGCCGATATTGATACCCGTCGTTTAACCCGGTTGTTACGCGAAACTGGCGCGCAATCTGGTTGCATCATGGCGGGTGATGTGGATGATGCCGAAGCCTTACGTCTGGCCCGTGGTTTCCCTGGTCTGGCAGGTATGGATCTGGCAAAAGTGGTGTCAGCGAAATCGGCTTATACCTGGACCGAGGGTGAGTGGTGCCTGGGTAAAGGCTTTACTACGCCTACTGCAACGCCGTTCCATGTGGTTGCGTTTGACTATGGGGTGAAACGGAATATTCTGCGCATGCTGGCACAACGTGGTTGCAAAATCACTGTGTTGCCTGCACAAGCCAGTGCACAAGACGCGCTGGCGCTGAACCCGGATGGTATCTTCTTGTCCAATGGGCCGGGCGATCCAGAGCCATGCGATTATGCGATTACGGCTATCCGCGAACTGGTGGCAACCGGTATCCCTACGTTTGGTATCTGTCTGGGGCATCAATTGCTGGCGCTGGCTTCCGGTGCTAAAACCGTCAAAATGAAATTCGGTCATCATGGTGCAAACCATCCGGTGAAAGACATGGATACTGGACGCGTGGCGATTACCAGTCAGAACCATGGTTTCGCGGTGGATGCAGACACGTTGCCGGATAATATACGGGTGACGCATACGTCGCTGTTTGATGGTTCATTGCAGGGTATTGCGCGTACCGATGTGCCTGCGTTCAGTTTCCAGGGCCATCCGGAAGCAAGCCCGGGGCCGCATGATGTGGATTATCTGTTTGATCGCTTTATTGCGCTGATGCAAGCGCGCTAATCGTTTACTTTAAAAACCGGCGGCTGTATGCCGGTTTATTGTTGTTAGAAGATGTTTAGAGTTGGGGATGCCGGGCAGTATGTTGTTGTGCGGCAGTTCTGAAGTTTAAATGTGTTCGTTAATCTTGCCTAAAAAATTATGCCTAAGCGTACAGACCTACATAGCATACTGATTATCGGTGCCGGCCCTATTGTCATCGGCCAGGCATGCGAATTTGACTACTCCGGCGCACAGGCGTGTAAAGCCTTGCGCGAAGAGGGGTATAAAGTCATTCTGGTGAACTCCAACCCGGCGACAATCATGACTGACCCGGACATGGCCGATGTGACTTATATCGAGCCGATAACCTGGCAGGTGCTGGAAAAAATCATTGAAAAAGAGCGCCCTGATGCGTTATTGCCCACCATGGGCGGACAGACCGCGCTGAATTGCGCGCTGGACCTGGCCAAGCATGGTGTGCTGGAAAAATATCAGGTGGAAATGATCGGTGCGTCACGTGATGCCATCGACATGGCGGAAGACCGTGAGAAGTTCAAGCAGGCAATGACCCGTATCGGACTGGCTTCGCCGCGGTCGTCCATCGCACACAGCATGGAAGAAGCCCTGCAAGTGCAGGCAGTGATGGGTTTTCCGACTATTATTCGACCATCGTTCACGATGGGGGGTACGGGCGGCGGTATTGCCTACAACAAGGAAGAATTCACCGAGATTTGCGAGCGCGGTCTGGAAGCATCGCCTACGCATGAACTGCTGATTGAAGAATCGCTGATCGGCTGGAAAGAGTACGAAATGGAAGTGGTGCGTGACCGCAAGGATAACTGCATCATTGTTTGTTCCATTGAGAACCTTGACCCTATGGGCGTGCATACCGGCGACTCGATCACCGTAGCGCCGTCACAAACCCTGACTGACCGCGAATATCAGATATTGCGCAATGCATCGATAGCCGTGCTGCGTGAGATTGGTGTCGAGACGGGCGGTTCCAACGTGCAGTTCGGTATTAATCCGGCTGACGGGCGCATGGTGGTGATCGAGATGAATCCGCGTGTATCGCGCTCTTCGGCACTGGCATCGAAAGCCACGGGCTTCCCGATTGCCAAAATCGCCGCTAAGCTGGCAATCGGCTATACGCTGGATGAGCTGAAAAACGACATTACCGGTGGCGCTACTCCGGCTTCGTTTGAGCCGAGTATCGATTATGTAGTGACCAAGATTCCTCGTTTTGCGTTTGAAAAATTCCCGCAAGCGAATGACCGCCTGACCACGCAAATGAAATCGGTGGGCGAGGTGATGGCGATCGGCCGTACTTTCCGCGAATCCTTGCAAAAAGCGTTGCGTGGTCTGGAGACCGGCATGGATGGTCTTAATCCGCTGACCAGCGATCGTGATGTGATCGAGGCTGAAATCGGCAATCCCGGCCCTGAGCGTCTGTGGTACGTAGCAGATGCCTTCCGTATCGGGATGAGCATGGAAGAGATTTTTGAGTTTACCAAAATCGATCCATGGTTTCTGGTGCAGATTCAGGCGTTAATGGCAGACGAAGCCAGTCTGCAAGGCCGTCAATTGGCGGATATCGATGCGGCAGAATTGCGTCGTTTGAAGCGCAACGGTTTTGCTGATCGCCGGCTGTCCAGCCTGCTGGGCTGTGACAAGCATGCAGTGCGTGCGCGCCGCTGGGATCTGGGTATCCATCCGGTGTACAAGCGGGTCGATACCTGTGCCGCCGAGTTTGCGACACATACTGCGTATATGTATTCAACGTATGAAGAAGAATGCGAGTCACATCCGACCGATCGTAAAAAAATCATGGTGCTGGGTGGCGGGCCTAACCGTATCGGTCAGGGTATTGAGTTTGATTACTGCTGTGTGCATGCGGCGTTGGCGATGCGTGAAGATGGTTACGAAACCATCATGGTCAATTGTAATCCGGAGACTGTCTCTACTGACTACGACACTTCCGACCGTTTGTATTTTGAATCGTTGACGCTGGAAGATGTGCTGGAAATTGTACGTATCGAGAAGCCGGTAGGCGTGATCGTGCAGTATGGCGGACAAACACCGTTGAAGCTCGCGCGGGACCTGGAAGCCTTTGGTGCGCCTATCATCGGTACAACGCCAGATATGATTGACTGTGCAGAAGATCGTGAGCGTTTTCAGCAGATGCTGATGGGCCTGGGTCTGAAGCAGCCGCCTAACCGTACAGCGCGTTCTGCTGAAGAAGCCATCCGCCTTGCGGCAGAGATCGGCTACCCATTGGTGGTGCGGCCTTCCTATGTACTGGGTGGGCGCGCGATGGAAATTGTACGCGAAGAGCAGGATTTACAGCGTTATATGCGCGAAGCGGTTAAAGTCTCCAATGATTCGCCAGTCTTGCTGGATCGCTTCTTGAATGATGCGATCGAGATCGACGTGGATGCTGTTTCCGATGGCGTTGATGTCGTTATCGGCGGCATTATGGAACATATTGAACAGGCTGGCGTGCACTCTGGCGATTCGGCGTGTTCATTACCGCCATACAGTTTAACACCTGCAGTACAGGATGAAATCCGCCGGCAAACAGTGGCCATGGCGCGTGCTTTAAATGTAGTCGGACTGATGAACGTGCAGTTTGCCCTGCAAGGCGAAACGGTTTATGTGCTTGAGGTCAATCCGCGTGCATCACGTACCGTGCCGTTTGTATCCAAGGCTACGGGTGTGCCGCTGGCTAAGGTTGCTGCACGCTGCATGGCGGGCATGAGCTTAAAGGCGCAGGGAGTTACCAAAGAAATCGTGCCGCCGTATTTTTCGGTGAAGGAAGCGGTATTCCCGTTCGCCAAGTTCCAGGGTGTCGATACGTTACTTGGTCCTGAGATGAAATCTACCGGTGAAGTGATGGGCGTAGGTAAGACATTTGCGGAAGCGTTTGTAAAGTCGCAATTGGCAGCCAGCGTTAAATTGCCTAAAGGTGGTCATGCGTTTATCAGTGTGCGCAATGCAGATAAAGAAAAAATAGTCGAGATTGGCGCGCAATTGGTTGCACTGGGTTTCGTATTGCACGCGACGCGCGGTACCGCCGCTGCATTGAGTGCAGGCGGACTGGCTGTGACCATCGTGAATAAAGTTGCAGAAGGTCGTCCGCATATTGTGGATATGATCAAAAATAATGAAATCAGTTTTATCGTTAATGTGGTCGATGATAAGCGGGCGGTGCGTGATTCAGTAGAGATACGCCGTGCTGCGCTGGCACAACGTGTCACTTATTACACTACGCTAGCAGGTGCGCGCGCTGCGTGTATCGGTATGCAGGCGATGAGCGAACTGAAAGTGTACGATTTACAAGGATTACATGGGCAGTTGACTGCCTGAGGAAAAGCAACATGAATATGATGACAAAAACACCGGTGACAGTTAAAGGTGCGCAAATGATGCGCGAGGAACTGCATAATCTGAAAACCGTAGAGCGTCCTTCTGTAATTACGGCTATCGCTGAAGCGCGTGCGCAAGGTGATCTGTCGGAAAATGCCGAATATGACGCCGCGAAAGAGAAGCAAGGATTTATCGAAGGCAGAATTGCTGATCTGGAAGGTAAATTGTCTTCAGCGCAAATTATCAATCCTGCTGAGGTGGAAGCAGAAGGCCGGATTGTATTCGGCGCTACTGTAGAATTGGAAGAGCTGGAAAGCGGCGAAACCGTCACTTATCAGATTGTTGGCGACGATGAGGCTGATATTAAACAGTCAAAAATCTCAATCAGTTCGCCGATAGCTCGCGCACTGATTGGTAAATACGCCGGCGATACTGCTGATGTGCAGGCGCCGGGTGGTGTGCGTCAGTATGAAGTACTGGATGTGAAATATATCTGATCATGCCGAGATTTCCTGACGCGCTGGCGAAAATAGCGCTTACCTTATGGGTAGGTGGTTTGTGGGCTATCGGATATATAGCCGCGCCCGTGTTGTTTACCCAGTTAGCAGATAAACAGCTGGCAGGTAATCTTGCCGGTGGCATGTTTACCGTAATTGCCTACGTTGGCATGGTCTGCGGCGTGTATTTGCTGCTGCATCGATTGGTACAGTTCGGTGGAGCGGCACTCAAGCAGGCTTTTTTCTGGACTGCATTGGTGATGTTGTTACTAACGCTGGGTATCCATTTCGGTATACAGCCTATAATGGAAAGCTTGAAAGAACAGGCCATGCCCAAGGCGGTCATGCAAAGTATGTTTAGCGACCGTTTTGCGCATTGGCATGGTGTGTCCAGTATTGTTTACTTGATTGAAAGCTTGCTGGGCCTGGTATTGCTGTTCAAGCAGTCAGGCAAATAAATTATTTAGGTAAAGTAAGTTTTGGTTTTTCGCCAGGGCGGTACACCAGCAGTAATTTCCCTATGTGTTGCACAGGCGCGGCATTGAGATCGGCACAGATTCGATCTAACATGGCGATACGTGCATCACGATCATCACCCAGTACGCGAATTTTAATCAGTTCATGGGCTTTTAAACTAAGATCAATTTCACGCATGACCGCTTCGGATAACCCGGCATCACCTATCATGACGACAGGGTGGAGCTGGTGAGCCAGGGAGCGCAGATGGCGGCGTTGAACAGCATTGAGAGTGGTCATGAGTTTTGTCCTTTAACTAAACCGTTATTTTAGCCGATGAAGCCAAGTAGAACCAGCAAAGCATGGATGCGAGAGCATTTGAATGACCCTTACGTGAAATTGGCGAAGGCGAAAGGATATCGATCGCGCGCAGCATTTAAGCTGGAAGAGATCAATGAGCGCGATCATTTAATCCGTCCTGGTACGCTTTTGGTCGATTTAGGGGCAACTCCTGGTGGTTGGTCGCAGTTGGCAGTGCGTCAGGGTGCCCAGGTTATCGCGCTGGATATACTGGAGATGGATCCTATTGCCGGTGTGACATTTATTCAGGGTGATTTTACCGAAGATGTGACGTTAGAGAAGCTGGCTCAAGTCGTAAATAATCGGCAAGTAGACCTTGTAATATCGGATATGGCACCCAATATGAGTGGTGTAGCAAGTGTTGATCAGGCACGAAGCATGTATTTATGCGAGTTGGCGCTGGAGTTTGCTTGTGGGCATTTGAAACCAAATGGTCAGTTTCTTGTCAAAGTTTTTCAGGGCGAGGGGTATCAAGAGTATTTCCAGCTGCTGCGTGCCACCTTTGAACAAGTACTTAACCGCAAGCCGAAAGCATCGAGAGATCGTAGTAGTGAGGTGTATCTGCTTTGTAAAAATCTACGCAAAGCGGTTACATAGCCACTAAATTAGAGTTAGAATCAAAAATCGTCGCTAAAATATCTATATATGCTCAAATGGAGCTTGATTAATGAATAATATGTTCAAAAATATTGCTATCTGGTTAGTGGTAGCGTTGGTGCTGATGACGGTATTTAACCAGTTCAGCAGTCGTCAGGTTGCGCAAACCCAAATGGATTACTCTCAATTTATTGAGGAAGTAAAACAAGGTCAGATTGCCAAGGTCGTGATTGAAAACCACGTCATCAAAGGCGCTAAGAATGACGGTAAGCGCTTTAGCACTTATGCGCCATCAGATCCATGGATGGTTTCTGACTTGCTCAAAAATGGCGTGGCAGTTGAAGCCAAGCCAGAAGAGGAACCTTCGTTCCTGATGAGTATCTTCATTTCCTGGTTCCCTATGCTGCTGTTAATCGGCGTATGGGTATTCTTCATGCGTCAAATGCAGGGCGGTGGCAAAGGCGGAGCATTCTCCTTTGGCAAAAGCAAAGCGCGCATGCTGGATGAATCTACTAATCAAATTACATTTGCCGATGTTGCTGGTTGCGACGAAGCAAAAGAAGAAGTGTCCGAACTGGTTGATTTTCTGCGTGATCCATCCAAGTTCCAGAAACTGGGTGGCAGAGTGCCACGTGGTGTTCTGATGGCGGGCAGCCCGGGTACAGGTAAAACCTTGCTGGCAAAAGCCATCGCAGGTGAAGCTAAAGTACCGTTTTTCAGTATTGCCGGTTCTGATTTTGTCGAAATGTTTGTCGGTGTAGGTGCCGCGCGTGTGCGTGATATGTTTGACCAGGCGAAGAAAAATGCGCCTTGCATTATCTTTATCGATGAAATTGATGCGGTTGGTCGGCAACGTGGCGCGGGTATGGGCGGCGGTAACGATGAACGTGAGCAGACATTGAATCAGCTACTGGTAGAGATGGACGGTTTTGAAGGTTCAGCGGGTGTGATTGTGATTGCTGCAACTAACCGGCCTGACGTGCTGGATCCTGCTTTGCTGCGTCCAGGTCGTTTTGACCGTCAAGTAGTGGTTCCGTTACCGGATATACGTGGTCGTGAACAGATTTTGCTGGTGCATATGCGCAAGATTCCGAGTGCGCCTGATGTGCGTGCCGACATTCTGGCTCGTGGAACGCCTGGCTTTTCAGGTGCTGATCTGGCGAACCTGGTCAATGAAGCTGCGCTGTTCGCGGCACGGAGTAATAAGCGTGTGGTGGAAATGGACGACTTCGAGCGTGCCAAAGACAAAATCATGATGGGTGCTGAACGTAAGAATATGGTGATGCCGGAAGAAGAGCGGCGTAATACCGCATATCATGAGTCTGGCCATGCTGTAGTTGCTTACTTGCTGGATAAGACTGATCCTGTGCATAAAGTGACGATTATTCCACGTGGACGTGCATTGGGCTTGACCATGCAACTGCCAACGGAAGACCGTTACAGCATGGACAGAGCGCAACTTTTGCAGAATATTTCCGTGCTGTTTGGTGGTCGTATTGCTGAGGAGGTGTTCATGAATCATATGACCACCGGCGCTTCCAATGACTTTGAGCGTGCCACAGAGATGGCGCGGCGCATGGTTACCCAATGGGGTATGTCACCAGCGTTAGGCCCTATGGTTTATGGGGAAAATGAGGGTGAGGTATTTTTGGGTCGTAGCGTGACGACGCATAAGAATGTGTCTGAAGCAACGATGCAGAAAGTCGACATGGAAATTCGTCGTATCATCGATGAACAATATGCATTGGCACGGAAAATTCTGGAAGATAATCGTGACAAAGTAGAGGCGATGACCAAGGCATTGCTTGAGTGGGAAACTATCGACGCCAACCAGATTAAAGATATCATGGACGGTTTGCCTCCACGGGAACCCAAACCGGTATCGACTGGTTCACCAACGCCACCACCGCAAGATGGTGCGCCGACCGTGAAGCCAGCGCCCACCGTTACGCCAGCAGCAGAAGCGTAAAGCGAATCGCGTCATGAGCCGGGGGAAACCCCGGCTTTTTCTTTTGTAGTCTTGTAAACAACGAGCCTGTCTATGTATTTAAGCTGTGGCAATATTCAACTGGAACTGTCACGTCCGCGGATTATGGGGATAGTCAATATCACTCCTGATTCTTTTTCGGACGGTGGCCAATTTGATAAACGCGCAGCGGCGCTTGAGCACGCACACAAATTGATCGCTGCTGGTGCCGATATTATCGATATAGGCGGGGAATCGACCCGCCCTATGGCTGAACCAGTTAGCGTTGAAGAGGAGTTGCAGAGGGTTGTGCCACTTGTGTCATCATTGCGCGGATGCGGCGCAGTTATCTCGGTAGATACCCGTAAGACTGAAGTAATGCGTGCGGCAATCGAGGCTGGCGCGCACATGATTAACGATGTGCAGGCTTTGCAGGCGGAGGGTGCGTTGACTGCCGTCGCGGAGTCGGATGTTGCTATATGTATTATGCATATGCTGGGAGAGCCGCAAACGATGCAAGCCCATGCCAGCTATGGAGATGTAGTAGCGGATGTAAGCGCATTCCTGCAGCAGCGTATCGCGGCTGTGCTGGGTGCCGGTATAGCGCGGGAACGTATCGCCATTGACCCGGGATTCGGTTTTGGTAAACGCTTGCAGCACAATTTACAATTGTTGAAACATCTGGATGCATTGGTTGAGTTAAACTACCCGCTATTGGTGGGGATGTCACGAAAGTCCATGCTCGGTGCGCTGACAGGCCGTGACGTCAACGACCGGGAAGCCGCAGGACTGGCCGCGCATTTGTATGCGGTAAGCCGCGGGGCGAATATTATTAGAGTGCATGATGTGGTCGCGTGCCGCGATGCATTAACAGTGTGGCAGGCAATTGAGGATACGCAATGATTAGGCAATATTTTGGTACGGATGGTATTCGTGGGCGTGTGGGCGATGCGCCGATTACCCCTGAATTTGTAATGCGTTTGGGATATGCCGCTGGGAAAGTTCTGGCAAGCGATCGCAGCGCGCTGGCGCCAGGAGAGAATCCGGTTGTTTTAATCGGTAAAGATACCCGAATTTCAGGTTATATGCTGGAAGCGGCATTGCAGGCTGGTCTGTGTGCCGCAGGTGTCAACGTACGGTTGGTCGGGCCTATGCCTACGCCTGCCGTGGCTTATTTGACCAGAGCGTTGCGTTTACAGGCTGGCGTGGTTATTTCCGCTTCCCATAACCCGTTTGAAGATAACGGCATCAAGTTCTTTTCTGCGACGGGTCAGAAGCTGGCTGACGAAACAGAGTTGGCGATTGAGGCGCAGTTAGCTGAGCCTATGCAAACCATGTCATCGCGCGAGTTGGGTAGGGTTAAACGCATTGATGATGCAGCGGCACGCTATATTGAGTTTTGTAAAAGCAGCTTTCCTTTTGACCAGGATTTACGCGGTTTACGTATCGTTGTTGATTGCGCGCAAGGTGCTACTTATCATGTGGCGCCGCCCGTGTTACATGAGCTTGGTGCGGAAGTGATACCTATCGGCAACCATCCTGATGGTACCAATATCAATCGTGAATGTGGTGCTACGCATACAGCGACGTTGAGCGCTGCAGTAAGACATCATCGTGCTGATTTTGGTATTGCGCTGGATGGCGATGGCGACCGGCTGATGATGGCTGACAGCGACGGCAAGATTTATAACGGCGATCAGTTAATTTATATCATTGCCAAGCATCGAAAGCTGCTTGGTAAATTGAAGGGTGGCGTTGTCGGTACGCTAATGACTAACCTGGGGATGGAACATGCTTTGGACCGTCTGGACATCCCTTTTGCACGTGCAAAAGTGGGCGATCGTTACGTGCTGGAAATGCTGGCAGATCGCGGCTGGCAATTAGGTGGTGAGGCGTCCGGTCATATTCTGTGTCTGGAGAAGCACACTACGGGTGACGGTATCATTGCGGCATTGCAGGTATTACGCGCATTGCGTGAAGCCAAAATGTCATTGGCGCAATACACGGCGGATATGGAGCAGTATCCGCAAACGCTTTTGAACGTACGTGTAAGTGCAAAAGTGGATCTGCAGCATACCGCAATTCAGCAGGCAGTACAGACAGCCGAGACTGTATTAGGCAATACTGGCCGGGTAGTGTTGCGTGCATCCGGTACAGAGCCATTAATACGTGTGATGGTGGAAAGCCAGTCGGCAGAACAGTCTAAACAGCAGGCTGAACATATTGCGACAGCTGTGCGTTATTCAGTGGCTTAAGCGAGGTGTATAGCCGAGCGGCTAATACGGGTTGAGTTATGTCTATAAAGTAAAAAATGCGATGTGTCAGTAGAGACATCGCATTTTTTATTGGTGTGGAATAATTAGCCGAATTTTCCGGTAATGTAATCCTCGGTTTCTTTTTTGCTCGGGTTGGTAAACACGACGTCGGTTTTGCCAAACTCGACCATTTCACCCAAATACATATAGGCAGTGTAGTCAGACACGCGCGCAGCTTGTTGCATGCTGTGCGTGACAATGGTGATGGTGTAATCTGCTTTCAGTTCGTGTATGAGCTCTTCAATACGCGCCGTAGATATAGGATCAAGTGCTGATGCTGGCTCATCGAGCAGCAAGACTTCGGGCTTTACAGCGATGCCGCGAGCGATACATAAACGTTGTTGCTGGCCGCCGGACAAACTGTATCCGCTTTGATTCAGCTTGTCTTTGACTTCGTTCCATAGCGCGGCCTTTTTCAGCGCCCATTCCACTCTGTCATCCAGTTCCGAACGCGATGGACTGTCATATAGCTTAATGCCGAAAGCGATATTGTCATAAATCGACATGGGGAAGGGCGTTGGTTTCTGGAACACCATACCCACGCGTGCACGGAGCTTGTTCAGGTCGGTAGCTTTATCGAGGATATCCTGGCCATCGAGTATGATTTGCCCTTCAGCGCGCTGTCCCGGATAGAGATCGTACATCCGGTTTAGTGTGCGCAATAAGGTAGACTTTCCGCATCCCGACGGGCCGATGAAGGCGGTTACATGATTGCTCGGGATGTCGAGGTTGATATTCTTTAGCGCATGATTCTTGCCATAGTAAAAATTCAAATTACGTAGGCTGATTTTAGTGTTGGTATCCATAGTTTTGCTCATGGTTTGCGATATTAATGAGATGTTTTTTCTTGGCGGAACAAGACTCGGGCGAGGATACTTAGCCCTAACACAGTAACGGTAATCAATAATGCGCCAGCCCAGGCCAAATCATGCCAGTCATCGTACGGGCTCATTGCCATCTGGAAGATCACAACAGGCAGGTTGGCAATTGGCGCATTCATGTTCGTGCTCCAGAACTGATTGTTGAGGGCGGTAAACAGTAATGGTGCGGTCTCGCCGCTGATGCGGGCAATGGCTAACAGTATGCCGGTCATCATGCCTGCCTTGGAAGCGCGCCAGGTGATCATGGTGACAATTTTCCACTGCGGAGCACCCAGGGCTGCTGCCGCTTCACGCAAGGTATTGGGGACAAGTCTGAGCATGTTTTCGGTAGTGCGCACCACGACCGGTATTACCAGCAAAGCCAGCGCCAGTGAACCGGCCCAACCGGAAAAATGCCTGACGGTCATCACATACGCGGAATACACAAACAGGCCAATCACAATGGACGGTGCTGACAGCAGAATGTCGTTAATAAACCGGGTAGCAGGTGCCAGCCAGCCGCGTTGACCAAACTCGGCTAAATATGTGCCAGCAAGAATGCCGATCGGCGTGCCTATTAATGTACCTACCATCGACATCAGGAAGCTGCCGGCAATTGCGTTTAGCAATCCCCCGTCACTGCCTGGGGGTGGCGTGTTTTTGGTGAACATGTCCATACTGACGCCATGCAGGCCGTAGCTTAGCAGCGTCCATAATATCCAGCCCAGGGCCAACAGGCCAACCAGCATTGATAATGCAGCGACTAGCAAATTGAATTGGTTGATGAGTCGGCGGCGATTGTAAATTGATAGCATGTTCCTAGCCCTTTTTGCCTTCCTGTTTGCTCAGTTGGAGCAGCATCAGCTTGGATATGGTTAAAACTACGAAGGTAATGAAGAACAGAATTAAGCCCAGTTCAATCAGTGACGAAGTGTAGAGCACACCGTCAGCTTCGGTAAATTCATTGGCAAGTGCGGAGGAAATACTATTGCCCGGCATCATCAAAGAGTTGCTGAGTTGGTGTGCATTGCCAATCACAAAGGTCACCGCCATGGTTTCACCCAGCGCGCGGCCCAGTCCAAGCATGATGCTGCCAACAACGCCTATCTTGGTATAAGGCAGTACAACATAACGCACCACTTCCCATGTGGTTGCGCCTAAGCCGTAAGCGGATTCTTTTAATAGCGGGGGGACGATTTCAAACACATCGCGCATTACCGAAGCGATGAATGGGATGACCATGATAGCCAGTATCAATCCGGCGGTGAGCATGCCTATACCCATCGGTACTCCCTGAAACAGGAAACCTATCACAGGTAACGGGCCAAGGGTGTCAATCAGCCAGGGTTGTACATGGTCTGCGAATAATGGCGCAAATACAAACAAACCCCACATGCCGTAAATAATACTGGGGATACCCGCCAGCAATTCGATGGCGATACCTAATGGGCGTTTAAGCCAGTTGGGTGAGAGCTCTGTGAGAAATAGTGCGATACCAAAACTGATAGGTACGCCTATCAGCAGTGCAATAACCGAGGTGGCAATAGTGCCGGTAATGGGAACTAACGCGCCGAATTTTTCAGTAACCGGGTTCCATTCGTCGCTTGTCAGGAATCCGAAACCAAAGGCTTTAATGGATGGCATGCTGCCAACAACCAGTGAGACAATGATACCCACAAGTAATGCTAATACTATAAATGCAAACAAGCGGGTTGCATTGCGGAATAGCGCGTCTTCGATAAGGAAACGTTTGGTACGTCGATCAGATATTGAGTTATTCATAGCATAATATGCATTGCAAGACAAAGGGGGAGATTGCGCTCCCCCTTAATCTGGTTTGGTTACAGAAACACAGTCAGCTTATGCAAATTTACCAAACTGCTTTGCCGCTTGTGTCTTTAATCTCGTTTTTCCAAGATTTGGCAATCAGTTTG
This sequence comes from Sulfuriferula thiophila, assembly GCF_003864975.1. Lineage (NCBI taxonomy): Bacteria > Pseudomonadati > Pseudomonadota > Betaproteobacteria > Nitrosomonadales > Sulfuricellaceae > Sulfuriferula > Sulfuriferula thiophila. The sequence goes on along the minus strand of NZ_BHGL01000007.1, from coordinate 73,986 downwards.
ATCAGGCTTTCTGGTAGTGGAACATAATCTAATTCAGACGCCATTTTATCGCCGTTTGCATAAGACCAGTCAAAGAATTTTAACACTTCTTTTGCATTGGCTGGCTTGTCCTGTGCTTTATGCATCAGAATGAAGGTTGCGCCAGTGATAGGCCAGCTCATTTTACCCGGCTCGTCAGTCAGGATTTCATAGAAGCCAGGAGCGTGTTCCCAATCAGCGCCAGCAGCAGCAGCTTGGAAAGTTGTATCGTCTGGAGCAACAAAGTTACCTTGTTTGTTTTGCATCAAGGTGTAGGTCATTTTGTTCTGCTTGGCATAAGCATACTCAACATAACCGATAGAGCCTTTGATACGCTGTACGAATGAAGCTACGCCTTCGTTACCCTTGCCGCCTACACCAGCTGGCCAGGCAACTGATGTGTCATTGCCAACTTTTTCTTTCCACTCAGGGCTGACTTTAGCCAGGTAGTTGGTGAAGATGAAAGTTGTGCCGGAACCATCAGAACGGTGCACAACTGTAATAGGTGTGGCTGGTAATTTAGCGGTTTTGTTTAATGCTGCGATTGCTGGGTCATTCCAGGTCAGGATTTTGCCCATGAAAATGTCGGCCAATACTTTACCGGTCATGTGGATTTGGCCAGGAGCAATGCCTTCAACGTTCATAACAGGTACTACGCCACCAATTACGGTTGGGAACTGCATCAAACCATCTTTTGCCAGTACGTCAGCTTTTAAAGGCATATCGGAAGCGCCGAAATCAACTGTCTTTGCTTTGATTTGCTTGATACCGCCGCCAGAACCAATGGACTGGTAGTTTAAGCTTACGCCGGATTTTGCTTTGTACGCCTCAGCCCATTTTGAGTAAATTGGGTAAGGGAAAGTAGCGCCTGCGCCAGTGATTTCAGCAGCTTGGCTGCTTGCAGCGAAAGCATAGCCAGCGCCAAGTAAAAGTATGGTTGCGAGATTGCGGGTAGTCGTTTGCATGTGCGTTGGATCTCCATATGTAAAATATTGAAACATGACAAAAAGCATGGAACTTGGTGTGTGCTGATTGTTCTTTCGCATCATACTTGTTGAATGTTACATAATTGTTACGGATTGGTTAAGTGTAATGCAAATGGGGTTGAGTGTCGCTAAGGATTGACCAAGGTAGGGTGTTATGTGTACTATCTAGGGTTTTAGAAGGTGGGGTTGAGCAATGCGACAAAAGTTAGTCGCCGGAAACTGGAAAATGCATGGTAACTTGATTGAGAATCAAGTATTGCTAGGCAATTTGCGTGATTCGTTGGCAGGTATGCAGAATATGGCCAGTGCTATATGTGTGCCATTTCCCTATCTTGCTCAAGCTCAATCTGTATTAGCGGGTTCAGTAGTTGCGTGGGGTGCTCAAAATTTGAGCGAGCATGCAAAGGGTGCGTATACGGGTGAGGTTTCGGCTTCAATGTTGCAGGATTTTGGTTGCCGCTATGTAATAGTCGGGCATTCCGAGCGCCGCGCTCTTTTTGGCGAGACGGACGAGGTTGTGGCTGCTAAATTCATGGCGGCTATTGCGGCCGGATTGATACCAATCTTGTGTGTGGGCGAGACATTGTCCGAGCGTGAAGCGGACGCGGCAGAGGCTGTCATTGCACGGCAATTGGATGCGGTATTGAAGATTGCAGGAATGGCTGGTATTGCGCGCTCTGTATTGGCTTACGAGCCGGTATGGGCTATAGGGACGGGTAAAACTGCCAGCCCGGAGCAGGCGCAAGCAGTGCACGCATTCATTCGTCAAAAGTTGGCGGCGCAGGATGCGGATATTGCCAACCGTCTGGTGATTCAATATGGCGGTAGCGTAAAAGCGGCCAATGCGGCAGAATTATTCTCTCAGCCGGATATTGATGGCGGGTTAATTGGTGGGGCATCGTTAGTGGCTGATGAATTTATTGCTATTTGCAAAGCCGCGCAATCTTAAGCGATTTGCTTTAAAGGATTAAGATTTGGAAACGATAATTTGGATTTTGCACTTGCTGGCCGCGGTTTCCGTGATCGTATTGGTGCTTTTGCAACAAGGCAAAGGTGCGGATATGGGTGCGTCATTCGGCAGCGGAGCATCAGGCAGTTTGTTTGGTTCGACTGGATCGGCAAATTTTCTGAGCCGTACCACGGCAGTGCTGGCGGCATCTTTTTTCATGACCAGTCTGGTGTTGACCTATTTTTCAGGCCACCAGACCAGGTCAGCTGGCGTGATGCAAACGCAACAAAAATTGCAAGTAGTTAAACCTGTGGCGCCCGTTGGTTCAACCGTGCCGGCAGCACCCGCAGGTCAAGCAGTTCCAGGTAACGCCGGGTCAAAAGCCGGGGAAATTCCTAAGTAATCGGAATGTGTTACCGTGGGGCGGATTATCGATCCGTCCTGTCAATCGGCCGACGTGGTGAAATTGGTAGACACGCTATCTTGAGGGGGTAGTGGCGTAAAGCTGTGCGAGTTCGAGTCTCGCCGTCGGCACCATAAGATTTTCGATTTGGCACGACGCTGCTGCTTATCGTAATCAATTGATTGTTATTATTATTTTGCTTAATTCTAACAATCTTTATTTAAGCTTGACGCGGTGCTTTTAGGGCAATTAAACTGAGAGGCTATGTGCCTGTAAATGGCTTGGGAGCGTATCCATGCTTGAAAATTATTTTCCTGTATTGTTGTTTGTTTTAGTGGGTTTGGCGGTTGGTGTGGGTCCAATGTTATTGGGCTGGTTGCTTGCGCCAAATCATCCGGATAGTGAAAAGCTCTCGCCGTACGAGTGCGGCTTCGAGGCTTTCGAAGATGCGCGTATGCGGTTTGACGTGCGTTATTATTTGGTGGCTATTCTTTTTATTCTGTTCGACCTGGAAATCGCATTCCTGTTTCCTTGGGCGATCGTGCTCGAAAAGATAGGTATGTTTGGCTATCTGGCTATGGTTATGTTCTTGGCTATTTTGGTAGTTGGCTTCGTTTATGAGTGGATGAAAGGAGCGCTGGAATGGGAATAGAAGGCGTTTTAGAGCAAGGTTTTGTCACCACTACAGCAGACAAACTCATTAATTGGACGCGTACCGGGTCGCTATGGCCTATGACCTTCGGTCTTGCATGCTGCGCAGTTGAAATGATGCAGGCAGGTGCTTCACGTTACGATCTGGATCGTTTTGGGGTGGTCTTCCGTCCTAGCCCGCGTCAGTCTGACGTGATGATCGTTGCGGGTACGTTATGCAACAAGATGGCGCCGGCGCTGCGTAAGGTATATGACCAGATGGCTGAGCCACGCTGGGTAATCTCTATGGGGTCATGCGCTAACGGAGGTGGCTATTACCACTACTCCTATTCCGTCGTGCGCGGCTGTGACCGCATTGTGCCCGTGGACATTTATGTACCGGGCTGCCCCCCTACAGCTGAAGCACTGCTATACGGCATTATTCAGCTGCAAAACAAAATCAAGCGCACAAACACCATTGCGCGTTAATGATTAAGAGCGAGTTGCTATGAATCCGTCATTAGAAAGCCTGTCCGTATCCTTGCTGACGACGCTGGGTACTAAACTTGTACGCCAGGTCGAAGCTTTGGATGAGTTGACCATAGAAGTGCGTGCCGCCGATTTACGTGATGTGATGTTAACGTTGCGTGATCATACTGGTTTGCGTTTTGAGCAGTTGATCGATTTATGCGGTATGGACTACTCCGATTATCAGGAGGGTGCTTGGCAGGGCGCACGTTTTGCTGTGGTTTATCATTTGCTGTCCCTGGCTAAAAATCGCCGCGTGCGCGTGCGCGTGTTTGCGACTGAAGATGATTTCCCGGTTCTGAACAGTATGGTCGATGTGTGGCCATCAGCAAACTGGTTTGAGCGTGAAGCTTTTGATCTGTTCGGTATCGTGTTTGATGGTCATCCTGACCTGCGCCGTATATTGACCGATTATGGTTTCGTTGGTCACCCGTTCCGCAAGGATTTTCCGGTTTCAGGTAACGTGGAAATGCGCTATGACCCTGAGCAGCAGCGCGTAATTTACCAACCGGTAAGTATTGATCCGCGAGAAATAACACCGCGCATAGTTCGCGAAGCAAATTATGGAGAGTGTGCATAATGGCTGAAATTCGTAATTACACGATGAACTTCGGTCCTCAGCATCCTGCAGCGCACGGTGTGTTGCGCCTGGTGCTGGAGCTGGATGGTGAGGTGATTGAACGCGCCGATCCGCATATCGGTCTGTTGCATCGCGGTACAGAAAAACTGGCTGAAAGCAAAACATTCCTGCAATCATTGCCCTATATGGATCGACTCGATTATGTGTCGATGATGAGCAATGAGCACGCGTATGTCATGGCTATCGAGAAATTGATGGGTATTGCCGTACCTGAGCGTGCCCAGTATATCCGTGTCATGTTTGATGAAGTGACGCGGATCTTGAACCATTTGTTGTGGCTGGGTGCGCACGCAATTGATATCGGTGCCATGACCGTGTTCCTGTACGCTTTCCGCGAGCGGGAAGATTTGATGGACTGTTATGAAGCTGTGTCCGGCGCGCGTATGCATGCTGCGTACTACCGTCCCGGTGGCGTATATCGTGATCTGCCCGATACGATGCCGCAATATAAAGCTTCCAAGATTCATAACGAATCAGCAATACGTGAAATGAATGCGAATCGTCAGGGTTCCATGCTGGATTTCCTTGAGGACTTTACGCGTCGCTTTGATGTTTATGTCGATGAATATGAAACATTACTAACAGATAATCGTATCTGGAAGCAGCGCACCGTCGGTATTGGTATTGTGACTCCGGAGCGCGCGTTGGCGCTGGGCTTCTCCGGGCCTATGTTGCGTGGTTCTGGTATTGAATGGGATTTGCGCAAAAAACAGCCGTATGAAGTTTATGATCGACTGGACTTTGATATTCCGGTCGGTGTGAACGGAGATTGTTATGATCGTTATCTGGTACGTATGGAAGAAATGCGCCAGTCCAACCGCATCATTAAGCAGTGCATATCCTGGCTGAATCAGAATCCTGGCCCGGTTATTACCGAAAACCATAAAGTTGCTTCGCCTTCACGGGTAGGCATGAAACAGAACATGGAAGATCTGATTCATCACTTCAAGCTGTTTACTGAAGGGATGCATGTGCCCGAGGGTGAAGCTTATGCTGCAGTTGAGCATCCGAAAGGCGAGTTTGGTATATACATGGTTTCGGATGGTGCAAATAAGCCATATCGTTTAAAAATTCGTGCACCCGGCTACCCGCATTTGGCGGCGCTGGATGAAATGGTGCGTGGCCACATGATTGCTGACGTAGTCGCAATTATCGGTACGCAGGATATTGTGTTTGGGGAGATAGACCGATAATGCTGAGCCCAGAATCCCTTGCCCAGATAGATCATGAGATCGCAAAATATCCGACTGACCAACGTCAGTCGGCGGTGATGTCGGCGTTGCGTATTGCTCAGGTAGAAAAAGGCTGGTTAGCGACCGATACCATGGATTTCATTGCTAATTACCTGGGTATGCCCACGATTGCAGTATATGAAGTGGCGACGTTTTATAACATGTATGAGACAGCGCCGGTTGGTAAATACAAAGTAACGTTGTGTACCAATATTTCCTGCATGCTGATGGGTGCGCCGGAAATGGCTGCGCATTTGAAACAGCATCTTGGTTGTGAATTTGGTGAAACCACGGCCGATGGCCGCTTCACGTTAAAAGAGGGTGAGTGCATGGGGGCATGTGGTGACGCGCCTTTATGTCTTATCAATAATCATCGCATGGAAGGCTCTCTCACTCCTGAGAAGATTAATTCCATCCTTGAAGAGCTGAAATAATATGGTTATTAAAGGCGGCGAAGTAATATTTAACACAGCCCATCTTCCTGAGTCATGGAAGCTGGAGACCTACGTTGCGAACGGTGGTTACGCAGCGTTACGTAAAGTGTTGACAGAGAAAATCTCGGCTGAAACCATTATTGCTGAAGTTAAGAAGTCGGCATTGCGTGGTCGCGGCGGTGCGGGCTTTCCTACCGGATTAAAATGGAGTTTCATGCCGCGCCATTATCAGGGCGACAAGTACCTTGTATGCAATTCCGATGAGGGTGAGCCAGGTACGTTCAAAGACCGTGACATTATGCTGCTTAATCCGCATTCCCTGATCGAGGGTATGGCGATTGCCGCTTACACTATGGGTGTTAAGCGTGCTTACAACTATATTCACGGTGAAATCTGGCAGACCTACGAGCGCATGGAAGCTGCGCTGGATGAAGCACGAGCTGCTGGGTTCCTCGGCGATAACATCATGGGTACAGATTTCAGCTTTAATCTGTTTAATCATCATGGTTATGGTGCCTATATTTGTGGTGAAGAAACTGCATTGCTGGAATCGATTGAAGGTAAAAAAGGCCAGCCGCGTTTCAAACCACCGTTTCCTGCGAGTTTTGGTTTGTATGGCAAGCCAACAACGATTAACAACACGGAAACTTTTGCCAGTATTCCTTATATCATCCGTGAGGGTGGTCAGAAGTTTCTGGAACTGGGCAAGCCAAACAACGGCGGCACCAAGATTTTTTCAGTTTCCGGGCATGTGAATAAGCCGGGTAACTTTGAAGTGCCAATGGGAACGCCTTTTGCCGATCTGCTGGAAATGGCGGGTGGTATCCGTAACGGTCATACTTTCAAGGCATGTATTCCAGGCGGTTCGTCTACGCCGGTTGTACCCGCAGAAATGATGATGGAATGCACCATGGACTATGATTCCATTGCCAAGGCAGGCTCTGCTTTGGGAGCAGGTTCGGTCATCATCATGGACGAAACTGTCTGCATGGTAGAGGCGCTTGAGCGCTTGTCCTATTTCTATTTTGAAGAATCCTGTGGTCAGTGCACGCCATGCCGTGAAGGCACGGGTTGGCTGTATCGCATTATTCATCGTATAGAGCACGGACAGGGACGTCCGGAGGACCTTGATTTATTAAACGACATTGCCCACAACATCGGCGGTCGTACCATTTGTGCGCTTGGCGACGCGGCTGCTATGCCCGTCCAGGCGATGCTCAAACATTATCGTCATGAATTCGAGTATCACATCGAACATGGCAAATGCATGGTTTAGGTGAAGCAAATGCTAGAAATCGAAATTGACGGCAACAAGATAGCTATCCCTGCGGGTGGCACAATTATGGATGCAGCGGCGCAAGTCGGTGTATACATCCCGCATTTTTGCTATCACAAGAAATTATCCATCGCGGCGAACTGCCGGATGTGTCTGGTTCAGGTGGAAAAAGCCGCAAAGCCTATGCCTGCGTGTGCCACACCCATAACGGATGGCATGAAGGTATTTACCAAATCCGATTACGCAGTAAAAGCGCAAAAGGGCGTGATGGAGTTTTTGCTCATTAATCACCCGCTGGATTGCCCGATTTGTGACCAGGGCGGAGAATGCAGTCTGCAGGATCTTGCTGTTGGTTATGGCGGAAGTGCATCGCGTTATCAGGAAGTTAAGCGTGTTGTAAAAGAAAAGGATTTGGGTCCTCTGGTTTCCACCGACATGACCCGCTGCATACATTGCACACGCTGTGTGCGATTCGGTACTGAAATCGCCGGTATTATGGAAATGGGGCAGGTTGGTCGTGGTGAGCATTCGGAAATTATGCCGTTCATCAATAAAACCATTGATTCGGAATTGTCCGGCAATATTATTGATTTGTGCCCGGTAGGTGCGTTGACAAGCAAGCCATTCCGTTACACGGCTCGCAGTTGGGAGTTATCCCGCCGTAGGTCAGTCAGTCCGCATGATGGTTTGGGCAGTAATCTTGCAGTGCAAGTTAAAAACAACCGCGTAATGCGTGTCCTGCCGCTGGAAAACGAAGCCGTCAATGAATGCTGGTTATCCGATAAGGATAGATTTTCCTATGAAGGCCTGAATTCCGAGCAACGATTGACCAAGCCTATGGTGAAACAGGATGGCAAGTGGATCGAAGTCGATTGGCAGGCTGCTCTGGAATATGTAGCAAACGGGTTGAAGCAAATTCGTGAGCTGCATGGAGCAGACAGTATCGGTGCATTAGCTACGCCACATCAGACAGTAGAAGAGTTATATCTGCTGCAGAAATTAATGCGCGGATTGGGAACAGGTAATGTCGATGCGCGCTTGCGTCAGACCGATTTTACTAGCGACACGGCATTAACAGGCGCACCTTGGTTAGGTATGCCGGTGGCAGAATTAGACAAACTGGATCGCGTACTGCTGATTGGCAGCACGCTGCGTCAAGATCATCCTTTGCTCGCGCATCGACTGCGTCAGGCAGTTAAACATGGCGCTCAATTCAATCTGGTTAATCCGGTTGATGATGATTTGCTGATGAAAATTGCCAATAAAGCTATCGTCGCCCCGCAGGCTATGGTTAACACGCTGGCACAAATTGCAGCCACATTAGCCACGCACACCGGTAAAACGCTGCCAGCAACAGTCGTTCCTTTAGTGGCTGATATTGCTGTTAATGCAGAAAATGACGCAATTGCGCTCAGTCTGTCTAGCGGTGAACGTAAGGCTGTATTGTTGGGTAATATGGCTCAGCACCATATGCAATATGCGGATCTGCATGCACTGGCGCAAGTCATCGCCGAGTTGTCAGGAGCAACGTTGGGTTTCCTCGGCGAGGCTGCAAACAGCGTAGGCGCATACATTGCAGGAGCTGTACCGGTTTCAGGTAAAGCTGGTTTAAACTCAGCTGCAATGCTGGCTACACCGCGCAAAGCCTATTTATTACTAGGTGCCGAGCCAGAGCTGGATAGTCAAAACCCATCGCAAGCCATACGCGCATTGCAAAGTGCGGATATGGTCGTAGCGATGAGTGCCTATAAGCATGCGGCACTGGATTATGCAGATGTGCTGTTGCCAATCGCACCATTTACCGAAACCGCCGGCACCTTTATAAGCACAGAAGGTCGTGTGCAATCGTTTAATGGCGCAGTTAAGCCTCTTGGTGAAACTCGTCCTGCCTGGAAAGTGTTGCGTGTCTTAGGCACCATGCTGGGATTGAATGGTTTTGCTTATGACACAGCCGAAGCTGTTCGTCAGGCGCTATTGCCGCATGATGAAGTGCCTGCCGGAGCTTTAAATAATAGTTTGTCTTCTTTCAAAGTCGCCTCTGTAGCTGTGGCAGATGCAGTAATGCGCATAGGTGAAGTGCCGATGTATCAAGCTGATGCAATCGTGCGCAGAGCAGAATCATTACAGAAAACCCACAATGCGGAAGCGCCTGTAGCACAGGTTAATTCCGCAATGCTAGCCAACTTAGGTATTGTTTCTGGTGGAATGGTCACCGTAAAACAGGGCGAAGCGCGTGCTGTGGTGCGTGTGCAGGTGAATGACAGCTTGCCTCAGAATTGTGTGCGACTGGCTAGCAGTCACGCGCATACAGCTGGTTTGGGAGCGGTGATGGGCGAAATAAGCTTGGAGCGGGCATAACATGGAATATCTGCAAAATTTGTTTGGTTATGCCTGGCCTGCAGTATGGGCGTTGGCCAAGATAATTGCCATTGTCGGTCCAATGATGCTGGCTGTAGCCTATTTAACTTATGCTGAGCGTAAGGTTATTGGCTACATGCAAGTTCGTATAGGGCCGAATCGGGTTGGTTTCAAAGGTTTGTTGCAACCAATTGCCGATGGTATCAAGCTGTTGATGAAGGAAATTATCATACCGAGTGGCGCGAACAAGTTCCTGTTCGTGCTGGCTCCGGTACTGACTATCGCTCCAGCTTTAGCGGCATGGGCGGTGGTGCCGTTCACTCCGGAACTGGTTCTGGCTAACGTCGATGCAGGTTTGCTGTACATACTGGCAATCACCTCGATGGGTGTATACGGCGTAATTATTGCCGGCTGGGCTTCAAATTCAAAATACGCATTTCTGGGTAGCCTGCGTTCTGCTGCGCAGATCGTTTCCTATGAAATTGCAATGGGCTTTGCTCTGGTTGGTGTGCTGATGGCTTCGCAGAGTCTGAATCTGGTGGAAATCGTGAAGGGTCAGACAGGTGGCATGTTCAGTTGGTACTGGTTGCCATTATTTCCGATGTTTATGGTGTATCTGATTGCCGGTGTGGCGGAAACTAACCGCGCCCCATTCGACGTGGCTGAGGGTGAATCCGAGATCGTTGCCGGTTTCCATGTGGAATATTCCGGTATGGCATTTGCGGTGTTTTTCCTGGCTGAATACGCCAACATGATACTGATAGCTGCACTGACATCGCTGATGTTCCTGGGTGGCTGGAATCCCTTGTTCGATATTGCACCGTTTAACTGGATACCGGGTTTTGTCTGGTTGATGTTTAAGATTGGTTTCGTACTGTTCCTGTTCTTATGGTTCCGTGCGACATTTCCACGTTATCGCTATGATCAGATTATGCGCCTCGGCTGGAAAGTGTTTATTCCAATTACGCTGGTATGGCTGCTGTTTGTTGGCGCGATGATGCAAACCCGATACGGATACCTGTTCCACTAATGTGGAATGATGGAGTAATTTAATGAATGCAATTAAACATTTTTTCACTAGTCTGCTGCTGATCGAGTTGCTGCGCGGCATGGCGCTTACGGGACGACACTTTTTTGCACGCAAAATCACAGTGCAATTCCCGGAAGAAAAAACACCGCAATCTGTTCGCTTTCGTGGATTGCATGCGCTGCGTCGCTATCCGAACGGTGAAGAGCGCTGCATCGCCTGTAAGTTATGTGAAGCTGTATGCCCGGCAATGGCGATTACGATTGAATCTGAACAGCGCGATGATGGTAGCCGTCGCACTACACGCTATGACATTGATTTAACCAAATGTATATTCTGCGGATTCTGTGAAGAATCCTGCCCGGTGGATTCTATTGTGGAAACACATATTCTGGAATATCACGGTGAGAAACGTGGTGATTTGAATTACAACAAAGAAATGTTGTTGGCTGTCGGCGACAAACACGAAGCTCAAATCGCTGCAGCGCGTGCAGCTGACGCTAAATATCGTTAATTTTGCATTGGGCGAATCAATATGAATTTTGAAACCGTAGTGTTTTATTTCTTTGCGGCAATATTGCTATTTGCCGCTTTTCGAGTGGTTACTACACGTAACCCGGTGCATGCGGCGTTATATCTGGTTTTGGCGTTCTTCACCTCGGCTGGTTTGTGGTTAATGCTGGAAGCGGAATTTCTGGCAATCGCGCTGGTGCTGGTTTATGTAGGCGCGGTGATGGTGTTGTTCCTGTTTGTGGTGATGATGCTGGATATCAACCTTGATCGCTTGCGCGAGGGGTTCTGGGATTATTTGCCGCTAGCAGGTTTTGTCGCGACGATGCTGGTCATCGAAATGACCGTGGTGCTGGGTAGTCGTAGCTTTGGCCTGGATATAGTGCCGTCACCGGTGCCGCATGCCGCTGGTTATAGCAATACGAAAGAGCTGGGAAGCCTGCTGTACACAGATTATGTGTATCCGTTCGAGCTGGCGGCAGTTGTGCTGCTCGTGGCTATCGTAGCTGCAATTGCGTTAACCATGCGTCGTCGTAAAAACAGTAAATATCAGGATCCAGCGCAGCAAGTCAGAATCAAACGCGCAGATCGAGTCCGCATTGTGGCTATGGCGTCAGAGCAGCCGTCATCAACCAAGTCTTAAAAGGGGAAGCGCTGTGTTGTCACTTTCACATTATTTAATACTGGGTGCGATATTGTTCGCAATCAGCGTATTGGGTATATTTTTGAACCGCAAGAATGTGATTATTCTGTTGATGGCAATCGAATTGATGTTGCTGGCAGTGAATATGAATTTCATTGCTTTTTCACATTATCTTGGTGACACAGCAGGTCAGATATTTGTATTTTTCATCTTGACTGTTGCAGCAGCAGAATCTGCGATCGGTTTGGCGATTCTGGTGGTGTTGTTCCGCAACTTGCATACCATACACGTCGACGATTTGGACCATTTGAAAGGCTAATGGTGCTGAACGCATCTGACAGGAATCAACCATGACTGAAATGCAGAAACTTTATCTCTTAGTTCCATTGGCGCCGTTGTTCGGATCGGTAATAGCCGGTTTGTTTGGCTGGGCTATCGGAAGAACTTTGTCACATATTGTCACTATCGCAGGTGTTGCCGTTTCTTGCTGGGCATCCTGGGTGATTTTTCAGGACGTGCAAGCCGGCCATGTGTTTAATGGTACGGTGTACACGTGGTTAACTACAGGTGATATCCGCCTGGAAGTGGGGTTCCTGATTGATTCATTGACTGCAATGATGATGCTGGTGGTAACTTTCGTGTCGCTGATGGTGCATATCTACACGATAGGCTACATGCAGGAAGATCCTGGTTATCAACGTTTCTTTAGTTATATCTCGCTATTTACCTTTTCCATGCTGATGCTGGTGATGGCAAATAATTTCATGCAGTTGTTCTTCGGCTGGGAAGCAGTTGGTTTGGTTTCGTATCTGTTGATCGGTTTCTGGTACACACGCCCAACAGCGACTTATGCCAACCTGAAAGCGTTCCTGGTTAACCGTGTAGGTGACTTTGGCTTTCTGTTAGGTATTGGTATGGTGCTGGCTTATTTCGGCACCCTGGATTACGCATCCGTGTTTGCTCAAGCACCGGCTATGGCAAGTCAGACTGTTAGTCTTATCCCGGGGATGGATTGGTCGTTACTTACTGTAATTTGCATACTGCTGTTTATCGGTGCCATGGGTAAATCAGCTCAGTTCCCATTGCATGTCTGGTTGCCAGACTCCATGGAAGGTCCTACGCCTATTTCAGCTTTGATTCATGCGGCAACGATGGTGACAGCCGGAATATTCATGGTGGCACGTATGTCACCGGTATTTGAATTGTCGCAAACTGCTTTGTCGTTTGTGATGGTGATAGGCGCAATTACAGCATTGTTTATGGGTTTTCTGGGTATTATTCAGAATGACATCAAACGGGTTGTGGCGTATTCAACTTTGTCACAATTAGGCTACATGACTGTGGCACTAGGCGCATCGGCTTATTCTGTTGCTGTGTTCCATCTGATGACACACGCTTTCTTTAAAGCGCTGTTATTCCTTGCTGCCGGATCCGTGATCATGGGCATGCATCACGATCAGGATATTCGTAACATGGGCGGGTTACGCAAGTACATGCCGATCACCTGGATTACATCGTTGATAGGTTCACTGGCATTGATTGGTACGCCCTTCTTTTCCGGCTTTTACTCGAAAGATAGCATTATTGAAGCGGTGCATGTGGCCATGGAGCATGGAGTAGCAGGTTCAAGCTTCGCATACTTTGCTGTTGTGGCTGGCGTGTTCGTGACTGCATTCTATTCTTTCCGCATGTACTTCCTGGTATTTCACGGTAAGGAGCGATTTGATACGCATGCACATCACGATCATCATGACGAGGAGGAGCATGGTCATCATGACCATGGGCATCATGGTGGCGTCCCGCATGAGTCACCGTGGGTGATTACTGTGCCACTTATATTATTGGCCATACCGTCCGTCATGATCGGCTATGTTGCGATTGAACCTATGCTGTTCGGTGACTTTTTCAAGGGTGCGATTTACATTAATCCGGAATTGCATCCAGCAATGGAAGAGTTGAAAAACGAATTTCACGGTGCTTCGGCTATGGCGATGCATAGTTTGACCAGTTTGCCGTTATGGCTGGCTGTTTCCGGTGTTGCTCTGTCTTGGTTCTTCTATATGAAACGCCCTGACATTCCAGCTGCAATTAAACAGCGTTTCAGCCTGATTTATAGCATTCTGGATAATAAGTACGGCTTTGACAGTTTCAATGAATGGTTCTTTGCAGGTGGTGCTCGTAAGCTGGGTGGTTTCTTCTGGCGTGTAGGTGATGTCAAAATCATTGATGGTTTTTTCGTCAACGGCACTGCAAATCTGATTGGCTGGTTCTCCACCGTCATCCGTAAATGGCAGTCCGGATATATTTACCACTATGCTTTTGCCATGATCATTGGTGTGTTTGCCTTGATTACTTGGTTTGTGCGCGTGGCTTAAGCCATAAACAGATAAATACAAACGAATAGGGATTTTATGTTAGCTGGATACCCACTTTTAAGTTTGGCCATATGGGTGCCGATTATTGCCGGCGTGTTAGTGCTGGCAACCGGCTCAGATCGGAATGCGTCATTAGCGCGCTGGATTGCTCTGCTCGGGTCAGTGTTGGCTTTTGCTGTTACCTTGCCACTGTATACGCGCTTTGATGTGCTGGCGACTAATATGCAATTTGTCGAATTTGCACATTGGATACCAACCTTCAATATCAACTATCATTTGGGGGTGGACGGTATTTCCATGCCGTTTATCTTGCTCAACAGTTTCACCACAATACTGGTAGTGATCGCTGGATGGCAGGTAATCCAGACCAAAACTTCGCAATACATGGCAGCATTCCTGATCATGTCCGGCTTGATCAATGGCGTGTTCGCTGCACTGGATGCGATCCTGTTTTATGTGTACTTTGAAGCGATGCTGATACCGTTGTTTCTGGTAATCGGTGTTTGGGGCGGACCTCGACGGGTCTATGCGGCGATCAAGTTCTTCCTGTACACGTTGCTGGGTTCTTTGTTAATGCTGGTTGCATTCCTGTATCTGTATTTCCAGTCCGGTGGCAGCTTCGAGATTCTTGACTACCACCGTTTGCCATTGGGGATGACCGCCCAAATATTATTGTTTATCGCATTCTTCATGTCATTTGCAGTTAAGGTGCCAATGTGGCCAGTGCATACCTGGTTACCGGATGCGCACGTTGAAGCGCCAACCGGTGGTTCCGTAGTGTTGGCCGCTATCACCCTGAAGATCGGTGCTTATGGCTTCTTGCGTTTTAATCTGCCGATTGCACCAGATGCAAGTCATTACATGACAGGATTCATTATTACCATCTCCCTGATTGCGGTGGTCTACATCGGTCTGGTTGCGTTGGTGCAAGGCGACATGAAGAAGCTGATTGCTTATTCATCTATTTCGCACATGGGATTCGTAACCCTGGGCTTCTTCCTGTTTAATGCGATAGGTATGGAAGGTGCGCTGGTGCAGATGATTTCTCATGGCTTTATATCTGCGGCCATGTTTTTGAGCGTGGGCGTGATGTATGACCGCCTGCATTCAAGACAGATTGCCGATTATGGTGGTCTTGCAAACAAAATGCCGATTTTTGCAGCATTCCTGATGCTGTTTTCCATGGCCAACTCCGGTTTGCCGGGTACCAGCGGTTTTATCGGTGAGTTCATGGTCATCATGGGCGCAATCAAGGTTAATTTCTGGTATGCGTTCCTGGCTGCGACAACGTTGATATTCGGCGCGGCATATACCTTATGGATGTATAAGCGCGTCATTTTCGGTAACGTGACTAATCCCCACGTTGATGAAATGAAAGATGTTAGCGCGCGTGAGTTCAGCTTTCTAGCGGTGTTGGCGGTATTGGTGCTGGCTATGGGTATATATCCCAAACCGGTGACTGATGTCATGCATACATCAGTGAATAATCTGCTGGCGCATGTTGCGCAAAGCAAACTGCCTTAAGCTCGCTGCTTTAAGTTAGATCAACAAAGGAATACGGATGAACTTTGCGTTTACTGATTTGATACCTCTGTTACCAGAACTGTTTTTATTGGCAGCGGTATCTTTCATATTGATACTGGACTTGTTCCTTGGGGATGAGCAACGCTACATTACTTATATTCTAAGCCTGTTAACGTTGCTGGGTTGTGGCTGGATTACACTTAGTACGGCCACCGGCGTGATCACGTACACCATGCATGGCATGTTTGTCGATGACTTGCTGTCAGACACATTGAAACTGATGCTGTATTTCACGGTCGCTGTTACCTTAGTGTATTCCCGTGAATATATACGTGAACGTGGCATGTATCAGGGCGAGTTCTTTGTACTCGTGCTATTTGCGACACTGGGCATGATGGTGATGATCTCTGCCAGTCATTTATTGACACTGTACATGGGTCTCGAACTATTGAGCTTGTCTTTGTACGCTCTTGTTGCACTGCAGCGTGACTCAGCAGTTGCCAGTGAAGCCGCGATGAAATACTTCGTCCTGGGTGCGCTTGCATCGGGCATGTTGCTGTATGGCATGTCGATGCTTTATGGCGCAACCGGTAGTCTGGAAATAGCGCGCATTGCTGCCGTGCTTCAGTCCGATATTGGCAATAATACCGTGCTGGTATTTGGTCTCGTATTCATTGTTGCTGGTCTGGCATTCAAACTGGGTGTGGCACCGTTCCACATGTGGTTGCCGGATGTGTACCATGGTGCACCGACTGCTGTGACACTGTTTATTGGTACAGCAACCAAGATCGCAGCATTCGCATTCGTACTGCGTATTCTGGCGCAGGGTCTGCAGAGCATGTCACCAGACTGGCAGCAAATGATGGTGATCATGGCTGTGCTGTCCATGGCGGTTGGTAATATTACTGCAATTGCGCAGACTAACTTCAAACGCATGCTGGCGTATTCCACCATCTCGCACATGGGGTTTTTACTGTTAGGTTTGCTGTCTGCTGATATTAACGGCTATAGCTCAGCGATGTTCTATATGTTGACCTATGTGCTGACCGGCTTGGGTTCATTCGGTATGATCATGCTGTTATCCCGTCAGGGCTTTGAAGCTGACACGCTGGATGACTTGAAAGGCCTTAATCAACGCAGTCCATGGTATGCATTTGTGATGCTGCTGATCATGTTCTCATTGGCTGGTATACCACCTACCGTGGGTTTCTATGCAAAACTGTCCGTGCTGCAGGCGGTTATAAACGCGGGTTATACCTGGCTGGCTGTGGTTGCGGTTATATTCTCGTTGATAGGCGCGTTCTACTACTTGCGGGTGGTGCGGTTGATGTATTTTGATAAACCGACCGATACTCACCCTATTAAGCCACAAGTAGATATGGGCATGTTAATGAGCGCGAACGGTCTAGGGGTGCTGGCATTGGGTATCCTGCCGCAGCCTTTGATGGCGCTGTGTGCATATGCGATACAACAATCATTATGAATACACCAATTATCGCCCTGCTGTTGCTCGCTTTAGTCGCTGCTAATCTACCTTTTTTCAGTGAGCGGATAGCGTTTGTCCTGGTGCCTAAGGCTGGGCACAAGGCATTTATATGGCGCGTGGTGGAGTTGGTGGTGTTGTATTTTGTGGTAGGGTTTGTGGCTCGTTTGCTGGAACAAAAAACGGGCGTGCCACAACCTCAGCATTGGGAGTTTTACGCGGTCACTGCCTGCATGTTTATCGTGCTGGCTTTTCCTGGATTCGTGTATCGTTTTTTGTGGCGGCATTAAAAGCCACTGTGATAGCGTAACCCGGTAACTGGGTTACAGCAGTTTTCGTTCCAGGCAACTAAAATAAATGACCGGGTCAAAGGCAGTTTGCTGCCTTTGCGCCTGCCAGATCATTTCTGCCAAACAATCCATCACTTCGTGTTGTGCAATCATGGCATCCTGATGCTTAACCAGTAATGCCTGATAATGCTTACGGATGCCGGCTGGCTGGTCTATGGAAAGCTGTTCCTGGATCGCCAGGTGCATAGACAGGTGCAGGAATGGATTGGTTTCGCCTAACTCAGGTGGGTATTCCTGCGATTCAAATCGTTCCGGCTGATTGAATATTGCATGATATTCAGGATGGCTGAGCATGATGTCAATGGCAATCAGCTCCGCACCAACAAGTGGAAGTTTTTCTTGATGCTTACGCCATGTTTCAAAATAGAACTGGCGAGCATCCTGTCGGCTGGGATTAAACATCGTGATGAAACAGTCCAAATACGGTTGAATATTCCAATAACTGATTGGCATTATTTAGCCAGCCAATTTCGCCGTTACCATAAAAACCAATGACCGGCATATCTGGATAGAGCCGGGTGATTACTTGCAAATCTTTATCCTCACCACCATAGAAACTGGGGCCTCGTCCTGAAGAGCTGGTGACAATGGCGAAATCAGGTCGATGTCCAAGAATCTGTTCAGTTCGATCCAGTGCAACGCGCATACTGCGTTCAGCCGCGAGTGGCTGGCGCATTGCCCAGAACATCTGGCTGCCTTCTGCAAGGCGTGCTGCCAGGGTTACGGAGCGATCATCCGGATTAGTGGCGATCACAGGTATCAGTCTGTAACGGCCTTCGGCTAACGCGGCTTCTGGTTCACCGATTACCTCGGCGGCCATAATCAGATGTAACGGAATGTGATCTAGCTCGCGTACCTCCAGAGGCAGTTCGCGTGCCAGCAAATTCAATGCGGATTGTCTTCCCAGGGTGATGACATCGAAGCCGTTGCTGGTTGTGACTGTGGTAGGTGCAGTTAGCGCGCGAATGCCATGCGACACACCGATAACGCTGGTAGCACCCTGGATGTAAAGTTCGCATCGACCGGCCGGATTTACTTTGCCATTGTTCCAGACTTTATAAAGCCCATGTCCGGTTGCGTCACCGGCCACTCCACCGAAGCGTTGGCCCGGTGCGTTAATCCAGCCGCGGTTGATCGCATTGGGAGCCGTAAGCGCGAGTACCAGATCATCCGTTTCCGGTGAATGGGCGGTAGATAAGCTGAGAGTGCCGCCGAAGACCATCGCGGCAGCAGCTGGTGCATCAAGTACCCAGTCATCTTCGGTGAAGATGCCTGCAGCACTGCACCCTGCGATTTGCATGCACTGACTTTGCCGGGATGCTGCAAGCAATGCAGGCTGCGGGTCGCGGGCGAATGCGTCACTCAGGAACAGCAACACGCTGTTGGCATGAGTGATTGAAGCACGCGACATGGCTTGCGCGACAGCCTGTGCGGCGATCGCAGGATCAGCTGTAGTACCTGTGGCGAAACCGGTAGCTATCATTGTATTCAGGCTGTTTTCTCAGGGTATTTGCACAAATCGGCAATGATGCACTGCGCACATTCCGGTTTGCGGGCTTTGCATACGTAGCGCCCATGCAAGATTAACCAGTGATGGGCATGGAGTAAATAGTCTTTCGGTATCGCTTTCATTAATTTATGCTCGACTGCCAGTACGGTTTTGCCTGGTGCAAGGCCAATGCGGTTGCTGACACGGAAAATATGGGTGTCTACCGCCATGACCGGCTCACCAAATGCGGTATTGAGTATTACATTTGCAGTTTTTCGACCAACGCCTGGTAAGGCTTCCAGTGCGGTGCGGTCCTGTGGGACGATGCTGTTGTGTTGTTCGATTAATATGCGGCAAGTGGCAATCAAATGACGGGCCTTGCTCTTGTACAGGCCTATGCGCTGTATGTATCCGGCTAAACGTTCTTCACCGAGTGCCAGAATTTGTGCAGGTGTATTGGCATCACGAAACAATACGCGAGTGGCTAGGTTGACGCTCTTGTCTGTTGCTTGCGCAGAAAGCAGAACTGCAACCAGTAATTCAAATGTACTGTTGTATTCGAGTTCAGTTACAGGATGGGGATTGATCGCCGCGAAACGAGAAAATATTTCGCGGCGTTGTGTGGCATTCAAATTAGAAATGACGGAACCAGCCGATTTCAGGCGATGCCGGACGTGGGTTTTGCTTGGCTTCTTCCTGCAGATGATGGAGGAATTTGTGATGTTCTTCGTCCAGATGGTGCATGTCATCATCTGACATTTTGCCGAACAGCGTGCCGGTAATAAAACCACCCAGGTCGATCAGTGCAGTTGCCCACAAACCTTGGCGCAGATGGAAGTCGGTATGGGAATGTTGGCCGTACGGAAATTCCACAAATTCGTAACCTTTAACAGCTTTCAGGTCAGGGTCGTTCATGACAAAGTTCTTTGCCCAGTCGTACCACCATTTGTAATATTTTTCCTGCATGCCAACGTTCAAGTTGTAACGGTCGTAAAAACCGAATACGCTAACACGATTAGTGTTACCGCTGAAAGGGAAGTGTCCTGACATGCCTAACATCCTTTTATGATAGTAAAACCGTCATTTTAACCTGTTTTTTTAAGTTTGGTATATGTCAGTGAGGTGCTTATCATGACGCAATTAAATCAATATGTTGCAACCGCCACATTGGGCGGCGGCTGCTTCTGGTGCCTTGAAGCTGTATATGAACAGATGCAGGGTGTGCAAAGTGTAGTATCCGGCTATATGGGCGGTACATGGCCTGATCCGACTTATGCGGATGTTTGTACTGGGCAAAGCGGTTATGCCGAAGTTGTGCGTATAAGCTACGATACGCGCAGTGTTGATTTTGCAAGCCTGTTGCGGGTTTTTTTTACAATTCATGATCCTGCAACGTTAAACCGGCAAGGTAACGATCATGGCACCCAGTATCGTTCAGTTATTTTTTATCATGATGCAGATCAAAAAAACATTGCGGAACAGGTTATTGCAGAGGTGCAGTCGCAAATAACCAAGCCGATAGTGACGGAGGTGGCGCCCGCAGTCGAGTTTTATCCCGCTGAGGCAGAGCATCAGCATTATTTTGCCCGTCATCCAGCGCAATCGTATTGCCAGTTTGTTGTTGCGCCCAAAGTAGCGAAGTTCGAGCAGTATTTTCCGCAATGGGTGCAGCCGAGTGCGTAGATTGCCGTACTGGCGTTTGTCAGGGTTTTATTTTTTCTATTTTGCTTTCGTAGGTGCGATGTCCCCGTACTGGGGCTTATATTTAAAATCATTGACGTTCAATGCCTGGCAAATAGGCGTACTGATGTCGCTATTGCAGGTGATGCGGATTTTTGCACCGAACATCTGGGCCTGGATTGCTGATCATACCGGACGTCGTTCGTCGATTGTGCAAGTGGCGGCGCTGGGTAGTTTGCTCTGTTTTCTGGGAGTGTTCTGGGGCAATGGCTTTGTCTGGCTGTTTGTGGTCATGGCGAGTATGAGTTTTTTCTGGAGCGCATCGCTGCCGCTGGTTGAGGCGACGACCTTGTCGCACCTGGGTGAGCGTACACATTATTATGGGCGCATCAGATTGTGGGGCTCGGTAGGGTTCATTGTCACCGTGCTTGGGCTGGGTTACTGGCTCAGTTTTCGACCGGTCAGCGATTTGCCGTGGGCAGTGCTGCTATCCATGGCAGGCATAGCTTTGCTGGCTCGGTGGATACCCGATGCCAAAATCACCACGCCGGTGCAGGCGCATATTGCAATCTGGCATGTGGTGCGGCGACCAGAGGTAATGAGCTTGCTGGTAGCCTGCTTCCTGATGGCGGTAGCGCATGGGCCATACTATGCATTCTATTCGATTTATCTGGTAGAGCACGGGTATAGCAAGAGTATGGTGGGCTGGTTGTGGGCACTGGGTGTCATTTGTGAAATCGCGGTGTTTTTATGGTTGCCGCGCTGGCTGCCAAACATATCGATGGTCAAAGTGCTGCTGGCAACTTTTGCCATCGCTGTAGTCCGATTCTTAATGATAGCCTGGGGTATCGATTCGCTAGGATGGGTAATTCTTGCGCAGGTGTTGCATGCGGCGACATTCGGTGCGCATCATCTGGCCGCGGTGGCATTGATCCATCGTTACTTTCATGGGCGCAACCAGGCACGTGGTCAAGGTATCTATAATGGCATGACCTTTGGCGCAGGTGGTACGCTGGGCGGTTTATATGCTGGTGCGATTTGGGATGGCCTGGGTGCTAGTTGGGTATTCACAATTGCAGCAGGGTGTGCGCTGTTGGCATTGCTGCTGGTGACATGGCAGCGGCAGCAGATGGAGGCTACGACGGCTTGATTTATCAATTCGTCCTAGTCTGTGTATAATTTCCGGTTCGATTATCAAGATTGGTCAGATTCATGAGTGGGCAAACGCTATACGATAAACTTTGGCAGTCGCACTTGGTGCATACCGAGGCGGATGGTTCTGCATTGCTGTACATCGACCGGCATCTGGTGCATGAAGTAACCAGTCCGCAAGCCTTCGAGGGGCTGCGTTTGGCCGGGCGCAAGCCGTGGCGCGCAGGTGCGGCTGTGGCCGTGCCTGATCATAACGTACCTACTACGCATCGGGCGCAGGGTATTGTTGATCCTATATCACGCTTGCAAGTGGAAACGCTGGATCAGAACTGTGCCGAATTCGGTATTGTGGAATTCAAAATGAATGATGTGCGGCAAGGCATCGTGCATGTGATAGGGCCGGAGCAAGGACTCACTTTGCCGGGTATGACCGTGGTGTGCGGCGATTCGCATACCAGCACGCATGGTGCATTTGGTGCCTTGGCATTCGGTATCGGTACTTCCGAAGTCGAGCATGTGTTGGCGACCCAGTGTCTGGTGACCAAAAAATCCAAAGCCATGCGCGTGCTGGTCGAAGGCGAGCTGGGCGTAGGTGTGACGGCAAAAGACGTGGCGCTGGCCATCATTGGTGCTATTGGTACCGCAGGCGGCAATGGCTACGCGATAGAATTTGCCGGTTCGGCCATACGCGGCTTGTCCATGGAAGGTCGTATGACCTTGTGCAATATGGCGATCGAGGCCGGTGCACGCGCCGGTATGGTGGCTGTTGATGAAAAAACCATAGCCTATGTGCAAGGCCGTCCGGCCGCACCTACCGGTGCGATGTGGGATCAGGCTGTGGCCTGGTGGCGCATGCTGGTGTCTGATGATGATGCCGTATTCGATCGGGAAGTCGTTTTGAATGCAGCGGATATCGCACCACAGGTGACTTGGGGTACTTCACCGGAAATGGTGGTGGCAGTAACGGGGAATGTGCCGGATCCGGTCAACGCGCCCGATGCAGTTAAACATAGTGACTGGGAGCGAGCGCTCGCTTACATGGGATTGAATGCCAATACGCCAATTGCCCAGATTGCTATCGATAAGGTATTTATTGGTTCCTGTACCAATTCACGGATAGAAGATTTGCGTGCAGCTGCAGTGGTGATCAAAGGTCGCAAAAAAGCGGCCAATGTGAAATTGGTGATGGTAGTGCCGGGTTCGGGCCTGGTTAAACAGCAAGCCGAACAGGAAGGTCTGGATCAGATATTTATAGCGGCCGGATTTGAATGGCGTGATCCGGGCTGCTCCATGTGCCTGGCGATGAATGCCGATCGGCTGGAGCCGGGTGAGCGTTGTGCTTCGACCTCCAATCGCAATTTCGAAGGACGCCAAGGGCAGGGTGGACGTACCCATCTGG
The DNA here is from genome assembly GCF_003864975.1 of Sulfuriferula thiophila. NCBI lineage: Bacteria > Pseudomonadati > Pseudomonadota > Betaproteobacteria > Nitrosomonadales > Sulfuricellaceae > Sulfuriferula > Sulfuriferula thiophila. Next base: position 50,900 of record NZ_BHGL01000007.1, on the reverse strand, counting down.
TGAGTCCGGCGATGGCTGCTGCTGCTGCATTGGCAGGGCATTTTGTGGATGTGCGGGAATTTTGAAAGGAACTGACATGCGTACATTGATGCTGTCAGCCCCTGTGTTGGCAATACGGAAAAAGGCAAACTGATGCGAGCGTTTACTCTTTTAGATGGGTTGGTCGTGCCGCTGGATAGGGCGAACGTCGATACTGATGCGATCATCCCCAAACAGTTTTTGAAGTCCATCAAACGCAGCGGGTTTGGGCCCAATCTGTTTGATGAATGGCGTTATCTGGATCACGGCGAGCCGGGTCAGGATTGTACGCATCGTCCGGTCAATCCTGATTTCGTGCTGAATCAGCCGCGTTACCAAAGCGCGCAAGTGCTGCTGGCGCGGGAGAATTTCGGCTGCGGTTCGAGTCGTGAACATGCGCCATGGGCGCTGGAAGATTATGGCGTGCGTGCGATTATTGCACCAAGTTTTGCCGATATTTTTTATAACAACTGTTTCAAGAACGGGTTGTTGCCTATCGTGCTGGATGCGACTGTAGTTGATCAGTTGTTCAAGGAGACGGTGGCGACCGAAGGTTATCGCCTGCATGTCGATCTGCCGCAACAAACGGTGACTACGCCGACTGGTGCGGTATATACCTTTGAGGTGGATGCACATCGCAAGTACTGTTTGCTGAACGGGTTGGATGATATTGGCTTAACGTTGCAGCATGTTGATAAGATTCGCGCTTATGAAGCGCAGCGTCGGCAGTCCGCTCCCTGGTTGTTTACCTGATTATTGAAAGAATTAAGATGAAAATAGCTGTTTTACCTGGTGACGGGATAGGCCCGGAAGTGACTGAACAGGCAGTAAAAGTATTAAAAGCCCTCAACAGTGATGGCATGAAAATCGAAATGGAATATGGCACCATCGGTGGCGCGGGCTATGATGCCGCCGGTGACCCATTGCCGGAAGCTACGCTGACTTTGGCGCGGGCCGCGGATGCGGTTTTGCTGGGTGCTGTCGGCGGTTATCAATATGACAGTTTGCCGCGGCCGATGCGCCCCGAGCAAGGTTTGCTGCGTATTCGCAAGGAGCTGAATCTGTTCGCCAATTTGCGTCCGGCCACGTTGTATCCCGAACTGGCAGATGCTTCGACGCTCAAGCCGGAAGTGGTATCAGGGCTGGATCTGATGATCGTGCGTGAATTGACAGGTGATCTGTATTTCGGTCAGCCGCGCGGCATCCATGTGAATGCGAACGGTGAGCGCGAAGGTTATAACACCATGCGCTATGCAGAATCCGAAGTGCGCCGCGTTGCGCATATCGGTTTCCAGATCGCCATGAAGCGTGGCAAGAAATTATGTTCAGTGGAAAAAGCTAACGTGCTGGAAACCAGCGAGTTATGGCGTGAAGTGGTGATTGAAACCGCCAAGCAATATCCGGAAGTAGCGTTGTCGCACATGTACGTGGATAACGCGGCGATGCAGCTGGTGCGCAACCCCAAGCAGTTTGACGTGATACTGACCGGCAATATTTTCGGCGATATCCTGTCGGATGAAGCGTCCATGCTCACCGGCTCTATCGGTATGCTGGGTTCGGCGTCGATGGATGAAAACCGTAAAGGCATGTATGAGCCTATCCATGGTTCCGCGCCGGATATCGCTGGCCAGGATATTGCTAATCCATTAGCGACCATATTGTCGGCTGCCATGATGATGCGTTATACCTTCGGTCTGGATGATGTGGCTGACCGCATTGAAAATGCAGTGAAAAAGGTAATTACCCAGGGTTTGCGTACTGCGGATATTTATACGGCTGGCACCACCAAGGTCGGGTGTGCTGCAATGGGTGATGCTGTCGTTGCAGCACTTTAAGAGAAGGTAAGTAAGATGATGCGAGTAGGTCTGGTTGGTTGGCGTGGCATGGTGGGTTCAGTGCTGATGCAGCGTATGCGTGAAGAGCGTGATTTTGATGTGATTGAGCCGGTGTTTTTCACCACCTCGCAAGTCGGCGGCAAAGGCCCCGATATCGGTCGCGATATTCCTGCTCTGAAAGATGCGCGCAATATCGATGAACTCAAGGCGATGGATGCCATCATTTCTACCCAGGGCGGGGATTACACGACTGAAGTTTTCGGTCAGTTGCGCGCCGCGGGATGGAAAGGTTACTGGATAGATGCAGCGTCAACATTGCGCATGGAGCAGGATAGCGTGATCATCCTTGATCCGGTGAATCAGCACGTGATCAAGGATGCGCTGGTTAAGGGCGGCAAGGATTTCATCGGCGGTAACTGTACCGTGTCGCTGATGCTGATGGCTCTAGGCGGCTTATTCCGCGAGAACATGGTGGACTGGATCAGTGCCATGACTTATCAGGCTGCATCGGGTGCCGGTGCACAGAACATGCGTGAACTGCTCAACCAGATGGGCGAGGCGCACAAAGTAGCTCAAAATTTACTGAATGACCCTGCATCCGCAATTCTGGATATCGATCGTGAAGTGGCGGGTGTGTTGCGCGATGAAGCGTTCCCAACTGCTAATTTCGGCGTACCGCTGGCTGGCAGCCTGATTCCCTGGATCGATAAGGACCTGGGTAACGGCCAAAGCAAGGAAGAATGGAAAGCGCGGGCAGAAACCAACAAGATATTAGGTCTGAATGATGGTCAGGTTAATATTGACGGTCTGTGCGTGCGTATCGGTGCGATGCGTTGTCATAGTCAGGCTTTGACGGTGAAGTTGAAGCAGGATGTGCCTATGGATGAAATAGAAGCCATCATCGCGGCACACAATGACTGGGTTAAAGTAGTGCCCAATCAGCGTGAAGTCAGCATGGCCGATCTGACGCCTGCTGCGGTAACCGGCACGCTGACTGTGCCGGTAGGACGTATGCGCAAGTTGTATATGGGTGGTGAATATCTTTCCGCATTTACGGTGGGTGACCAATTATTGTGGGGTGCGGCTGAGCCGTTACGCCGCATGCTACGCATCCTGGTGGAGGAGCAATGACCAAGGTGGTGAATGTCGCCGTACTGGGGGCGACCACCTTGACGGGTGAGGCTGTTCTGGCTCAACTGGCTGAACGCGATTTTCCACTCGGCACGTTGTACTTGCTGTCACCGAGTTTGTCGGTAGGCGACGAAGTGCAGTTCAAATATAAAGATATGACTGTGCTCGATGCAGCAAGCTTTGATTTCAATCAAGTACAGTTAGTTATCTGTGCCGCCGGCGCGGAAGCGGCTGCTCACTTCGCGCCAATAGCTGTCTCTGCCGGCTGTATCGTGATTGATACCAGCCCGCAGTTCCGCCAGGATACCGATGTGCCGCTTGTGGTTGCGGGTGTGAACAGTGAGTGTATTGCTGATTACAAAGCGCGCAGGATTATTGCTTGTCCGAATGCGGCAACGACCCATTTGCTGCTAAGTTTGAAGCCGATTGTCGATGTGGCAGGTCTGACCAGCGTGAGTATCGCCACTTACCAGGCAGTTTCCGGTTCCGGCAAGGCCGCTGTGGATGAATTGGCGGATCAGTCGCGCGCAATTTTTAATCTTACCGAAACTGAAAATATCGTATATTCTAAACGTATTTCCTTTAACATTTTGCCGCAAGTTGGTGATTTGATGGATAATGGTTATAGTGTTGAAGAAATGAAGATGGTGGAGGAGACGCGTAAAGTGCTGGCTATGCCAAGTTTAGCTGTTAATCCGACAGCAGTAAGGGTGCCAGTATTTTACGGTCATGGTCAGGCGGTACAAATAACAACGCAGCGGAAAATTACCGCTGCTGCTGCAATTGCATCATGGCAAGCTATGGACGGGATAGTCGTAGTGAATTCGCCGGATGAAGGTGGGTATCCAACACCAATAGATACTGCCGGAAATGATGAAGTGCTGATCGGCCGTGTACGCGAGGCGATTGGTGATGATCTTGGTTTGAATTATTGGCTGGTGGCAGATAATATTCATGCGGGCACGGCATTAAATAGTGTGCGAATTGCGGAGAAGTGGGTAGCCGAATTTATTTAGATTGTTCATAACTACATGAAATGCCTATCAGGCAATCGAATTAGAGGGGTCGGTACAATGCATAAAAAGAAAATTGTGAGTTGTTTGTCAGCCGCCATGTTGTTGTTGGCACAAACACCCGCATACAGTGCAGGTTTAGGTAAGCTCTCCATTAACTCGGCGCTGGGGCAGCCGCTTAATGCAGAAATTGAAGTCATTGCTGCCGATCCTACTGAATTAAATAGCTTGCAGGCCCGGATGGCCAGTACCGAAGCATTTCGCAGTGCCAATATAGAAATGAGCAATGCATTATCGGGTGTCAAGTTTGTCGTTGATAAAAAACCCGATGGACGCACGGTTTTAAAAATCACTTCAAATAAACCCATCAACGATCCTTTCGTTGATATGCTGATTGAATTGAATTGGGGTAGTGGTCAGATGGTGCGTGAATATACGCTACTGCTCGATCCTCCCGGAATGACGAACAATCAGAGCAATCGCAATCTGACAGTTACACCTGTGATCACGCCAGCCACCCCGGTAAAAACCAGACCTGTAGCAGCTGCAGAAACCGGGCAGGTTGAAAAGCAGCCTGTACACGAAAACAGAGTAAGTTCTGTTAAACCGGCCGCAAAAAAACAGATCGAATCCAAAGTGCCGCAAAAAACGGAGAGTGACTCCACTGCTGGAAGCAAGTCTGGTGCGGAAACGATAGGTCCCGTTAAGCGCGGGGCCACGCTCATGGCAATTGCTAAAGAAACCAAGCCAGAGGGTGTGAAACTGGAGCAAATGCTGGTCGGTTTGTATCGTCAGAATACCCAGGCATTTAGCGGCAATATGAATCGCCTGAAAACAGGCCAGATTCTCAAAGTACCGACTAAAGAAGAAGTTTCTGCAATCAGCCAGGCAGAAGCGGTGCGAGAAATTAAATTACAGTCTGCCGATTGGCATAATTACCGGCAAAAACTTGCCGGTGAAGTTGCTGCGGCACCTAAAACAGAAGAGAAACCAGCTCAAACCAGCGGCAAAATCACGCCTAAGGTAGAAGATAAAGCTGCCCCAGCCAAATCTGGGCAGGATGTATTGAAATTGTCCAAAGGTGAGGCGCCTGCGGCTGATAAAAATGCAGTCGGTGCGGCGAAACCAGCCAAACCAACGGCTGCAGAGCTGAAGCAGGCCGCACAGGATGAAGCATTGGCAAAGCAAAAGGCGCTCAAGGAAGCGAATGATCGTGCTGCTGCTTTGGAGAAAAATATCAAGGATATGCAACGTCTGGTTGAATTGAAAAATCAGTCGATGGCGGATTTGCAGAAAAATGCAGAGACCCCCGCAGCCACTGAAGCCAAGCCGGAAGTGCCGGTAGCGAAACCAGCAACCGAAGTTAAGGAACCAGTTGCACCCGTTAAAGCCGAACCGAAAAAAGCGTTGCCAAGTCCTGTAGCGCCTGTCGCTGAAACGGGTAGCTGGTACGAGGATATTAACCCATTGTACGCAGGTGGTGCGGCTGTAGGCGCATTGTTGATTGCATTGCTGGGCTTCATGGCCAAGAGCCGGCGTCGTCGTGAAGGTCTGTCCAAGTTTGAGAACAGCATCATGACCAATGTGGAAGCCAAGCCAAACACAGTGTATGGCACGCAGGGTGGCGCGTCGGTTAATACCAACAATACATCATTCCTGACTGATTTCAGTCAGTCCGGGCTGGGTAATCTTGATACGCATGATGTGGATCCGATCGCCGAAGCCGAAGTGTATATGGCATACGGACGTGATGCTCAAGCCGAAGAAATATTAAAAGAGGCAATGGCAAAAGATCCAGGCCGCCATGAAATCAAACTGAAATTATTGGAAATTTACGCAACGCGTAAAAACTTGCCTGAGTTTGAATCGGTCGCTACGGAATTGTATTCTGCGCTGGGTGGCGAGAACACGCCAGTATGGGAAAAAGCGGCTGAATTGGGACACAAGCTGGATCCAAATAATCCGCTATATGGCGGCCAAACCGTTAAGGCTGGTGAGTCACCAAGTGCAGGTGCGGTAGCCGCAGCTGCAGTTGGTGGTGCGGCGGCAATGGTTGCTATGGATGAGTTTGTATCCGCTGAACCTGAGGATGAGCCAGTAGTGGCTCAGGATGTATTCTCATCGAATGATGACCAGGGGCTGGATTTTTCTACCGCGCTGGATTTTGATACTGAACCGCTTGCACAGCCGGTCGTTTCGCAGGCAGAAGAGATTGGGTCAGATGCGCCCGTGCATGAGTTGCTGGACATGGATGTTATGGCGGATGAGCTCCCAGCACTGGCTGATAATGAACATGAGGCGCCGAAAGCTGACAGCGTAACGGCAGAGCCTGAACCGGAAGCCGATAGTTTCTCCGGACTGGATTTCGACCTTGATTTCGAACCGCTGACCACAGAAGCTGAAACTGTTGTGGAGCCAGTTGCCGAGCCAGTGGCTGCGCATGATGATGAACTAAAGTTGGAACAGGAAACATCTGCGCATGATGACATGCTGAGTTTTGATTTCGATCTGGATGCGCATGATGCTGTGCAGCATGAGGCCCCTGCTGTCGTTGAAGAGCCTCAAGCGGTTGTCGCAGCAGAGTCGGTAACTCAGCCAGATGATGGTCTTACACTTGATTTTTCCGGTATTAATCTGGACTTTGATGAACCTGCGGATACGGATGTTGCGACAGAATTGAGTGATGTTGAGCAGGAAGTTAAAACCAAGCTGGATTTAGCGCAGGTTTATCAGGAAATGGGCGATCATGAAAATGCACGAGAAATTCTGCAGGAAGTGATTAAAGAGGGGAATGCGCAGCAACAAGCGAGTGCCCAGGAACTGCTAAATCAATTGGGTTGATGTCAAACAGCATAACGAATATACAGCGCCATATCTGTCATCCAGCCACAGCAGTTATGCTGTGGCTGTTTTTTATGGTGTGGGTAATGCTGGTAGGTGAGCCTGTGTTGCTGGGATTGACTGTGCTGGTTTTACTGTCATTTACTCAGCCTGTGCGTCAGCAGTTCTTCCGTTACGTACGCCGCAGCCGTATATTGTTGCTGGTGCTGCTGCTGGTGCATGCCTACAGCCTGCCCGGCGTGCCATTGTGGCCTGTGCTGCAAGGGTATGGTCCAAGTGAGTCCGGTGTGTATAGCGGCTTGCTGCAAAGCTGGCGACTGCTGCTGATTTTGGCCATGCTTGCGCTATTGTTGACGCGGCTCTCGCGTGTGGCCTTGCTGGCTGGAATCTATACATTATTGGCACCGCTACACCATGTCGGCTTGCCGTCTGAGCGTATCGCGATGCGTATCTGGCTTACCCTGCGTTATGCGGAGTCGCTATTGCAGGAAACGCAGCAAGTATCGTTTAAACAACGGCTGCGACAATTGTCCACCCCACCGCTTGTGACTCACGAAATGATGCAGCCATTATTACTGCCGGTATATCGCTCGGGCTGGTTGGACTATGTGTTTATCATGAGCGTGACAATGCTGGGGATATGGGTAAGATGAAACGTATAGCGCTAGGCATCGAATACAATGGCAGTCAGTTTTGTGGCTGGCAGCATCAGCCGCAGGGTTGCGGCGTGCAGGATGCGCTGGAGCGGGCCTTGGCACAAATAGCCGGACATGCGGTGCCTGTGGTGGCGGCGGGGCGTACTGATACCGGGGTGCATGCGACTGCCCAGGTTGTGCATTTCGATATTGACGTCGAGCGTCCGTTAACGGCATGGGTCAGAGGTGTGAATACATTTTTACCGGATGGTGTTGCGGTACTTTGGGCACAGTTGGTTAATCAGGATTTTCATGCGCGTTTCAGTGCCACCGCGCGCAGTTATCGATATGTGTTGTTGAATCATCCGGTACGCCCGGCCTTGGATTCCGGGCAAGTAGGCTGGTATCACGCGCCGCTGGATGTTGATTTGATGCAGCAGGCCGGACACATGTTGCTGGGCGAGCATGATTTCAGTGCGTTTCGTGCGGCTGAATGTCAGGCACACTCACCGGTACGGGTATTGCAGCAGATGAATGTGATTAAACAGGGTAACCGGATTATATTCGAGCTGACTGCCAATGCTTTTCTGCATCATATGGTACGCAATATTGTGGGTGCGCTGGTGTATGTCGGCCAGGGCAAGTATCCGCCAGACTGGGTGGGTGAGCTGTTGCATCAGCGTGACCGCACGCTGTCGGCGCCGACATTTTCAGCCGCCGGATTGCATTTATGTCATGTTGAATATGATGCGGTCTGGGGATTGCCGGGGGCGCGGGATGCCAGCCAGGCTTTAGCAATGAGCGGGGATAGTTGAATGCGGACACGAATTAAAATCTGTGGTTTCACCCAGGTTGATACAGCGCTTCATGCGGCGCATGCGGGGGCTGATGCGATTGGTCTGGTGTTCTATCCGCCCAGTCCGCGCCATGTAGAACTGGTGCAGGCACGCAGGATAGCACAGGCATTGCCAGCGTTTGTCAGCAGTGTTGCGCTGTTTGTGGATGCGGATGTCGCCATGGTTCAGGCTGTCATTGAGGCAGTGCGTCCAACATTGCTGCAATTTCATGGCGACGAATCGCCTGCCTATTGTCAGCAATTTCAGTTGCCATATATTAAGGCGGTACGCGTTAGACCGGGGCTGGATTTGGTACAATACGCATCTCGGTTTAATGATGCTCAGGGTATTCTGCTTGATGCGTATGTCGCGGGTGAAGCCGGAGGAACCGGCCACCGGTTTGATTGGGATTTGATCCCGGTCAATTTGCCGTTGCCGCTGATATTATCAGGCGGACTGGATGCGCAAAATGTTGCTGCTGCTATACAGCAAACTCAGCCTTGGGCGGTGGATGTGTCTAGTGGTGTGGAAATCAGTAAAGGTATCAAAGACGTGACGAAAGTCGCGCAATTTATTCAAGAGGTAAGTAATGCGTATCGGTGAACTCCCAGATGAGCACGGCCATTTCGGTCCGTATGGCGGTATTTTTGTCGCGGAAACTTTGATTGCCGCGTTGGATGAATTGCGCCAGGAATATGAGCTGGCACGCAAAGATGCTGCTTTCATGGCGGAGTTTCGTCATGAGCTTAAGCACTATGTCGGCCGGCCCAGCCCGATTTACCACGCCAAGCGCTGGTCGGAACATCTGGGTGGTGCGCAGATTTATCTCAAACGTGAAGATCTGAATCACACTGGCGCGCACAAAATCAACAACACCATCGGCCAGGCGTTGCTGGCACGGCGCATGGGCAAGAAGCGCGTGATCGCCGAGACCGGCGCCGGACAGCATGGTGTCGCCTCAGCTACCGTGGCTGCACGTTACGGTATGGAGTGCGTGGTGTACATGGGCGCAGAAGATGTCGCGCGGCAGTCACCTAACGTTTACCGCATGAAGTTGCTGGGCGCGACGGTGGTGCCCGTCTCTTCCGGTTCCAAAACACTGAAAGATGCGCTGAACGAAGCTATGCGCGACTGGGTTACCAACGTCGAATCCACGTTTTATATTCTGGGTACCGCAGCCGGTCCGCATCCGTACCCTATGCTGGTGCGTGACTTCCAGTCCGTGATCGGTGAAGAGTGCCTGACCCAAATGCCGGATATGATAGGTCGTCAGCCGGATGCGGTAATTGCCTGTGTGGGCGGCGGTTCCAACGCGATCGGCATTTTCTATCCCTATATTGGCCATAAAGACGTACGCTTGATCGGCGTTGAGGCCGGTGGTGATGGTGTCGCCACAGGTCGTCACGCAGCGCCGCTTTCAGCCGGAACGCCAGGCGTGCTGCATGGTTTCCGTAGCTATCTGATGCAGGATGAAAATGGCCAGATCATCGAAACCCATTCCATCTCTGCCGGTCTGGATTATCCCGGTGTGGGCCCTGAACATGCGTGGCTGAAAGACAGTGGTCGTGCGGAGTATGTCGCCATTAATGACGATGAAGCGATGCGTGGCTTTCATGACCTGTGCCGTTTTGAAGGTATTATCCCGGCTCTGGAATCCAGTCATGCGCTGGCGCATGCTGCCAAAATCGCACCAGGCATGAGCAAAGACCAGATATTGCTGGTAAATTTGTCCGGCCGTGGTGATAAGGATATCAATACCGTGGCGAAGATGTCCGGCTTAACGCTGTAAGCAGCGTGGAAAATTTTTGTAGAGAGTAAATATGAGCCGTATCAAACAGACTTTTGCCGAACTTAAGGCGCAGCACAAAGCTGCGCTGATTCCGTTCATCACCGCAGGTGATCCCGATCCGCAATTGACGGTGCAGATACTGCATGGTCTGGCTGCTGCAGGGGCGGACATTATTGAGCTGGGTGTGCCATTCTCCGATCCGATGGCGGATGGCCCAACCATACAGCGCGCCTCTGAGCGAGCGCTGAAACATCATGTCGGCTTGAAAGATGTGCTGGCGATGGTCGCCGAATTCCGTACCACCAATACCACCACCCCTATCGTGCTGATGGGCTATGCCAATCCGATTGAGCACATGGGCTATGAAGTCTTTGCCAAGGCTGCTGCGGCTGCCGGGGTGGATGGGATGCTGACGGTGGACATTCCGCCGGAAGAGAGCGTAGCGGAAATATTCCGGGCGGCAGGTGTCGATACAATCTTCCTGTTGTCGCCAACGACACCGGATGCGCGGATTAATCTGGTAGCCAGCAAAGCCAGCGGTTTTGTCTATTACGTCTCACTGAAAGGCGTGACCGGTTCTGCCAATCTTGATCTGGCGGAAGTGGCTGGGCATATCCCGGTGATACGTGAACGCTGCGGCTTGCCGGTCGGGGTAGGATTCGGTATCCGTGATGCCAAGACTGCAGCTGCCATTGCCAAGTTTGCCGATGCAGTCGTGATCGGCAGTCGCATAGTAGAAGAAATTGAAAACTCGCCACGCGAACAAGTCGTGGCAAACCTGACAACGTTTGTTGCCGGTGTACGCGCAGCGATGGATGCGGCTGGTTAATCCAGGCATCAGGTAAGCGTTTTTACGAATAAAGGAATAGTCATGAGCTGGTTTCAGAAAATATTGCGTCCGAAAATCAACCGTCGTCTGGCGGAAGATCCAAAAAAAGTTATGCCGGAAGGTTTGTGGAGCAAGTGTCCGTCATGCGAGACAGTGCTGTACCGTGCCGATCTTGAGCGCAATCTGGAGGTGTGTCCGAACTGTGCCCATCATCATCGAATAGGCGCACGGGCACGGCTGGAGATGTTGCTGGATGCCGATGGCCGTTTTGAAATCGGTAATGAAGTGATGCCGGTCGATACACTCAAATTCAAGGACAGCAAGAAGTACAGCGATCGTTTGCTTGAAGCGCAGCGCGCAACCGGTGAAAAAGATGCGCTCATCGTCATGAAGGGTAAAATCAGCGATGTACCACTGGTCGTCGCCGCATTCGAATTCAAATTCATGGGTGGCTCGATGGGTGCGGTAGTGGGTGAGCGTTTTGTGCGTGGCATCGAAGTCTGTCTGCAGGACAAGATTCCGTTCGTGTGTTATGCCGCGAGTGGTGGTGCGCGCATGCAGGAAGGTCTGTTTTCACTGATGCAGATGGCGAAAACCAGTGCAGCGCTGACCAAATTGGCTGAAGCCAAGCTGCCCTTTATTTCAGTGCTGACTGACCCTACCATGGGCGGTGTATCGGCCAGCTTCGCCATGCTGGGCGATGTGATTGTAGCGGAGCCACGGGCATTGATCGGTTTTGCCGGACCGCGCGTGATTGAGCAGACTGTCCGTGAAACCTTGCCGGAAGGATTTCAGCGGGCTGAGTTTTTGCAGGAACATGGCGCGATAGATCTGATCATAGACCGCCGTGAAATGCGCGATCGTCTGGCCGGTTTGCTGGCAAAGATGCAGCGCCTTCCTGTGGCGGCTTAATGAGTTTAGCCGAATGGCTGCAGTATCTGGAAGGTTTGCATCCCCAGGTCATTGATCTGGGGCTGGAGCGGGTGGCGCAAGTGCGCGCCGTATTGCTCCCGAATATACACACACCCGTCATTCTGGTGGGTGGCACCAACGGTAAAGGCTCAACTTGCGCCTATCTGGAAGCGATGTTGAGCGCCGCGGGTTACCGCACCGGTTTGTACACCTCACCGCATCTATTGCGCTATAACGAACGCGTGCGTATCGCACAAATCGAAGTCGAAGATGTTGCTTTGTGCGCTGCGTTTGCGGCGATAGAAGCCGCGCGCGGCGAGATCTCGTTAAGTTATTTCGAATTCGGTACGCTGGCTGCAATGTGGCTATTTGAGCAGGCCGCTGTTGATATCGCTATTCTGGAGGTTGGGCTGGGTGGCCGACTGGATGCGGTTAATGTGTTTGATGCCAGTTGTGCCGTGATTACCAGCATCGATATTGATCATACTGAATACCTGGGAACTACCCGCGAGCAGATCGGGCGAGAGAAAGCCGGTATTTTCCGTGCCGGGCATCCGGCAATCTGCGGTGATATTGCCCCCCCGAAAGTATTGCAGGAGGTGTCGCAGCGTCTTGGTGCCTTGTGGCGCGCTATTGGTGAAGATTACCGGTATCAGAGCCATGCAACGAGTTGGGACTATCATGGCGCGGTGACCTACCTGAATTTGCCGTTGCCAGTGATGCGCGGTGATTACCAGTTAAGCAATGCAGCGACCGCCATTGCCGCGCTGGAAAATCTGGCACCGGGTTTCGTGGTGCCGGAAATTGCGATTCGTCAGGGTCTGCAGCACGCACAAGTGCCAGGACGGTTTCAGATGCTGCCGGGTTTGCCCCAGCGTATTCTGGATGTTGCGCACAATCCGCATGGCGCTCAGGCATTGGCGAGCAATCTGGCGAAGGCGCCGGTGGCAGGTAAAACATTCGCCGTGTTCGCTATGCTGGCAGATAAGGATATAGCCGGCGTGGTTGCGGCCATGCGCGATGTGGTTGATGTCTGGCTGGTGGCAGGTTTGGATATGCCGCGAGGCGCGTCGGCTGCGGTATTGCGTCAAGTGTTGACCGAGGCAGGTGTGGCTCAGCTAAAAATATTGGATAGTGTACCCGCAGCATGGACTTTAGCCTGTGAACAAGCTCAGGAAAATGATAGAATCTGCGTCTTTGGTTCCTTCTATACTGTCGCCGCCATATTGCAATTGATATCCGGCTAATTAGGAAACACATGTATGGCCATTCAAGCCACGTCTGAAGAGCAATTGAGATTAAAAAAACGTGCCCGGCAGCGCTTGCTGGGTGCTGCGACTTTGCTGATCAGCGCCGCAATCGTTTTGCCTATGGTGCTGGATCAGACCCCACGCCCTGTCAATCCGGATATCGCGATCGAAATGCCGGGTGCGGGTGTGACTGCTCCCCCCGTATCTGTTGTCGCCCCGCCACTCGCAGTCCCTGCACCGACCCCTGCCCCTCAAACAAGTGATGTAACGGCTGAAAAGTCGCTCGATCCGATCAAAACTGCGATTACTCAACCTGCTGCAGAAGTTGCGCATAACGATGTCGCCGAGCAGAAACAAAGTGCAGAGGCAAAGCTTACTCAGCAAAAAGAGGCTGAACACAAAGCCAATGAGGCGAAAGCAGCGGCTGCTGAAAAAGCGAAGCAGACAGAACAAGCTAAATTAGCGCATGACAAAGAAGTGGCGCATCAGGCTGCGCTAGCAGCAGAAAAGTCCCAGCAAGCTGCTAAAGCCAAGCAGTCTGCACCCGCCAAATCAGATGTAGCAGCAACTAAAACGGAACTGTCTCCAGCGCCAGCAACCGATAAACATGCACACGAAGCGGACAATGGCCATTATGTTGTGCAATTAGGTGCATTCAGCAGTGCTGAGAATGTACGGCAATTGCGTGAGCGTCTGAATGCAGTTGGGGTAAGTACTTACACCGAAACGTTGCCAAGTGGTGCAACACGGGTACGTGCAGGTCCATTTGCCGAACGCGGTCAGGCGGATAAAACGCTGGCTAAAATCAGCGCTGCCGGCATACAGGCACAAATTGTACCGCTGCATAAGTAAGGTGAAATTGTGACTACTTTCGATTTAGTGGTTTTAGGGATTGTCGTCTTATCAATGATGCTGGGTGCAATGCGTGGCGGTGTAAAAGAGATATTGTCACTGGCTGCCTGGATTGTTGCTTTTTTGCTGGCGAAATCCTTTGCTGATGTGGCGGCTGTGTGGATGCCGGCCATGATCAGTAGCCCGGCATTACGTTATCTGGGTGGCTTCATTTTAGTGTTTGTGATCGTCATGGCTGTGGCCATGTTGTTGAGTCTGTTGCTGGCGGAATCACTCAAAGCAGCTGGTTTGGGTGCACTAGACCGGTTGCTTGGAATATTGTTTGGTGCGGTACGGGGTGCAGCCATTGTATTGATGCTGGTTTTGCTGGCCGGGTTAACCGCGCTGCCAAAAACCGAATTATGGCAACATTCACTACTCGCACCCTCTTTGGTCAAGTTGGCAGTTATGGCTAAGCCATGGCTGCCTGATAGTTTGGTTCAACACATACATTTTTAGGATCTTCCTATGTGCGGCATAATCGGCATTGTTTCTCATACTCCCGTTAACCAGTTGCTCTATGATGGCTTGCTGGTGTTGCAGCATCGTGGTCAGGATGCTGCGGGGATAGTTACCGCTGAGGGTAATGTGTTTCATATGCACAAGGCTAACGGCCTGGTGCGTGATGTGTTCCGCACGCGCGATATGCGTAACCTGCTGGGTAATTCCGGTATTGGCCATGTGCGCTATCCTACTGCGGGTAACGCAGCCTCCACCGCTGAAGCGCAGCCTTTCTATGTCAATTCGCCGTATGGCATTGTGTTGGCGCATAACGGCAACCTGACCAATACCGATCAGCTCAAGGAAGATTTGTTCCGTCTGGATTTGCGTCATGTGAATACCAGTTCGGATTCCGAAGTGCTGTTGAACGTACTGGCGCATGAACTGGTGGAAGCAAATAGCACCCATAGCCTGAATGTGGAGCGTGTATTCAAGGCAGTGGCTGGCGTACATCGTCGTTGTCGCGGTGCTTATGCAGTCGTAGCGATGATTGCCGGCCATGGTTTGCTGGCATTCCGTGACCCCTACGGCATACGTCCGTTGATCATCGGCAGTCGCCAGACCGAGATGGGTATGGAATACATGCTGGCATCCGAGAGTGTAGCGATCGACGCACTGGATTACAAAGTGATGCGTGATGTGTTGCCGGGTGAAGCCATTTATATTGATGCGGCAGGTCAGTTGCATAGCCAGCAGTGTGCAGAAAATCCGCAATATTTCCCGTGCATTTTTGAATATGTGTATCTGGCGCGTCCGGATTCAGTGATAGACGGCGTATCGGTCTATGAAACCCGTTTGCGCATGGGCGAGCAGCTGGCAGAAAAAATACGCCAGCAATGGGCGCATCTGCGCATTGATGTGGTGATACCGATACCGGATACCAGTCGCCCGAGTGCATTGCAGCTGGCGAATGCGCTGGGTTTGTCTTATCGTGAAGGCTTCATCAAGAACCGCTATATCGGTCGTACTTTCATCATGCCTGGCCAGGCCATGCGCAAGAAATCGGTACGTCAGAAGCTCAATGCCATCGGCATAGAATTTAAAGACAAAAACGTATTGCTGGTAGATGACTCCATCGTTCGCGGCACGACCAGCCGTGAAATCGTGCAAATGGCACGGGATGCGGGCGCCAGCCAGGTATTTTTTGCTTCGGCTGCGCCACCAGTACGCTTCCCTAACGTATATGGCATAGATATGCCTACACGCCAGGAATTGCTGGCCACTGGTCGCACCGATGAAGAGATCGCTCGCGAGATCGGCGCAGATGCCCTGGTTTACCAGGATATCGATGCCTTGATCGAAGCAGTGCGGGAGATCAATCCCGCGTTGCAGCACTTCGATACTTCCTGCTTTAACGGCAAGTATGTGACGGGTGACATCACCTCGGAATACCTGGACTTGATTGAGTCCATGCGTTGCGGCAGCAACAAGGACAGCAAGAGTACCGATACCTTGCAGCTGGATCTGAATCTGGCGCGTGGGACTTAATGCTTGGTTGACGAATAACCAGCAACGAGTTTAGTATTATCAAACGCGCCGATTTCCAACTTGCGGGCGCATTATAAATTCAGCTAAAAACCCTAACCCGTTTTAGCTATCCAGCAAAACGGGTTTTTTATTAGGAGTCGCACATGGATAATGAAGATTACGACATAGAAACCCTGGCAGTCCGTGCCGGGATCAGCCGCAGCCAGTTTGGTGAACATAGTGAAGCGCTGTTTTTGACCTCCAGCTTCATATTCAAGAACGCAGCTGAAGCCGAAGCCCGCTTTCGTGGTGAACAGCCCGGCAATATCTACGCGCGCTTTACCAATCCGACCGTTACCATGTTCGAGCAGCGGCTGGCAGCGCTGGAAGGCGCCGAGCGCTGTGTGGCGACAGCCTCCGGCATGTCAGCGATATTGGCGACGGTAATGGGTCTGCTGTCGGCGGGCGATCACATTATTGCCTCGCGCTCCATTTTTGGTTCTACCGTACAGCTGTTCAATAACATTATCGGGCGCTTCGGCGTGGAGACGACCTTCGTCTCGCCGACTGATATCAGCGAATGGCAGGCGGCACTGCGGCCTAATACCAAGCTGTTTTTCGTCGAATCACCGTCCAATCCGTTGACCGAAGTCAGCGATATTGGCGCGTTGGCGGCATTGGCCAAACAGCATGGGGTGACATTGGCGGTAGATAACTGCTTCTGCTCACCGGCGCTGCAACGGCCATTATCGTTAGGTGCAGACATCGTGATTCACTCCGCCACCAAATATCTGGATGGGCAAGGGCGCGTACTGGGTGGTGCGGTGCTGGGTAATCATAAACTGCTGGAAGGGGTGTATGGCTTTCTGCGAACCGCAGGCCCTACGCTGAGTGCGTTTAACGCGTGGATATTCCTCAAAGGACTGGAAACGCTGAAATTACGTATGGATGCACACTCGGCATCTGCCTTGGCGTTGGCGCAATGGCTGGAAGCGCATCCACAGGTCGAGCGCGTGTACTACCCAGGTTTGCCATCGCATTCACAGCATGAGCTGGCGATGCGTCAGCAGCGCACCGG
Source organism: Sulfuriferula thiophila (assembly GCF_003864975.1). Classification (NCBI taxonomy): domain Bacteria; kingdom Pseudomonadati; phylum Pseudomonadota; class Betaproteobacteria; order Nitrosomonadales; family Sulfuricellaceae; genus Sulfuriferula; species Sulfuriferula thiophila. The sequence continues at coordinate 33,874 of NZ_BHGL01000007.1, read as the reverse complement.
CGGCGGCATTGTTGCCTTTGAAGTCAAGGGCGGCAAGGATGCGGCATGGCAGGTGGTGGACAGCACGCGGATGATATCCATTACCGCCAATCTGGGTGATGCCAAAACCACGATTACGCATCCGACCACGACTACGCATAGCCGCCTGACCCCGGAACAGCGGGCCAGTGCCGGTATTCGGGATGGTTTGTTGCGGGTAGCGGTAGGGCTGGAGTCCTTGCGTGATATCCAGAACGATCTGGCGCGGGGTCTGGATGCGTTATAAAGCCTGGAGTAGTCTGGGGCTGTGTGCTGCGCTATGGGCAATGCCGACATACGCTGCCACCCCAACCATGTCGGTGCTGAACTATCAGGATGCTGATCCCGGTAGTGCTGCCTACCCTACGCGCATACTGGTGACACCTGCGTATCTGCGCATGGATACCGGTGATGATAACGGCGATTTTGTGCTGCTTAATCGTTCCAATGGCGTATTGCTGAATGTCATCCGCAGCGAACAGCGCGCTTATCGTTATCAGGCCAAAGCGGCGCCACTGTCCAAACCGCAACCGTGGCAAGTGACGCAAACGGTCAAGCAACTTGCGGCGAGCACCCAGCAATTTACCTGGTCGGTTAACGGCAAGGTGTGCGGGCAAGTGACGGCGACGAATAGTTTATTGCCGGATACGGTAACAGCGTTGCAGCAATATTGGCAGGCTCTGGCGCCGAGCCAGACACTCACCTGGCTGCGCACCCCAGTTGAACTGCGTGATGAATGTGATCTGGCGCGCTATGTGCTGGAAATCCCGCGTCTGTTTCAGTTTGGATTGCCGATCGAAGATATCGCCAGTGACGGGCGTACCCGACGTTATGAATCCAGCCGGGAGGCACCGTTACAGGCAGAATTATTCACAGTGCCCAAGGCTTATCAGACCGTTAAGCTGACGAACTGACAACCGAGCGTATCGCAGCGCAGATAGCCGCCCTTGTCATACCAGTCCGGCAGGACCCAGCGCTGGCAATGGTGGTCATCAATATCGATAGGGTGTTGTGCAGGACGATGCGTATGGCCATGGATAAGGCGTGGGTAATCGTGCTGGCGTAATGCTTCGTGCACAGCAACGGTATTAACGTCCATGATCTCGGTTGCTTTTTCCTGCTTGGATGATTCGCTTTGCGCGCGCGCCTGTTGTGCAATACTAATACGTGCTGCAAGCGGTTGTGCCAGAAACTGGTTTTGCCATTGAGGGTCGCGCACTTGAGCGCGGAATGCCAGATAGCTGACATCATCCGTGCATAGCGTATCGCCGTGCATCAGTAAGGTCGGTGTGCCGTACAGATCAATCAGGCTCGGATCAGTGAGCAGTTGCGCATGGCAGGCATCGGCAAATTGCGTTGCAATCAGGAAATCGCGGTTGCCATGCATGAAATAAACAGCGACACCGCTATCGGCCAGTTGGCGCAATGCCAGACTGACCTGCTGGTTAAGCGGGACATCCAGCGTGTCATCGCCCAGCCAGTATTCAAACAGATCGCCTAAAATGTACAGCGCGTCAGCATGAATAGCGGTGTTCTGCAGAAAATCAAAAAACAGCCGACTGATTGCAGGTCGGCTGTCGCACAGGTGTAAATCGGAGATAAACAGACTGTGCGCTGTGTCAGTAACTGGCACTCACACTACCTCGGCACGCTCGATGATGACATCTTCGGCTGGTACATCGGAATGACCTGCCTTGTTGCCGGTTTTAACTTTCTTGATCTTGTCCACAACGTCCATGCCTTCAACCACTTTACCGAATACGCAGTAGCCGAAACCTTGCGAAGTAGGCGCGCTGAAATTCAGGAAGCTGTTGTTTTTGACGTTAATGAAAAACTGTGAAGACGCTGAATGTGGATCCGGTGTGCGTGCCATGGCGATAGTGTAGTTATCGTTGGTCAGGCCATTAGCCGCTTCGTTTTCGATTTGCGCGTTGGTAGGCTTCTGTTTCATGCCTGGCTCAAAACCGCCGCCCTGAATCATGAAACCGTCGATGACGCGATGGAACACGGTGTTTGCATAGAAACCGCTGTTAACGTATTCCAGGAAGTTGGCGACTGTTTTTGGTGCTTTTTCGGCGTCGAGTTCCAGAGTGATAACGCCGAAGTTGGTGTGTAATTTGACCATGATATTTAATTCCAAGTGGTTGATAAATGAAGAGTTATGCGCCGTTTTCGGCAACTATTTTCCAGCTGCCGTTATGCTGCACCCAATACTGCCGCTTATGCATGACGTTGTTCAGGTTGTTGCTACGGTAGTTCTGATCGAAGCTGACCATGTACATCTGCTTCTGGCCCGGGTATTCGAATATGCTGATCCTGGAGAGATCGACATTGATCCAGGTTTTGCCTTGATTGACGCGCCGCTTGGCAGCAGCCCAGTCGTTGAATTTGGTGCCGTTGGCAGTAAAGTTGCTGGCGTAATGACGCAGGTACTGATCGGTATTGCGGCTTTCCCAATCGCGGCGCCATGCGTCAACCTGTTTCATCAGCGCATCTTTATCGGCCTCAGCGCTTTGTGGCGGCACCCATTTGATACGTTCGGCAATCACCACCGGCGTGCTGCCGGGTGTCAGGTATTTTCCGAGCTCAACCAGATCGTTGTTGGTTAATACTACGCAGCCTTCGCTGGCTTTAGGCGGGCGACTGTAAGTGCTGCTGACGGTGCCATGCAGCCAGATGCCGTGACCAAAGCTGCCCTGTTTCTCGTCCCAGTCATTGGGGAAGTTGAGCGGAAATGCAAAGCTGCCATACAGATCCGGCAACTTGCTGCCTTCCAGCTTTTTGGTGATGTAATACACGCCCAGTGGAGTGCGACCATCGCCTTCACGGGATTTTTCGGCACCATTGCGACCGATAGTGACGTAATAATCGGCGATATTGGTCAGCGTACCATTCTGGTTCTTGAAAACATATAAGCGCGATTTTGAAGTGTCGACGACAACTGCAGTCGTGATGCCCGGGTCAATCTGTAGCAACTGTTGTGGAATCAGTCCGACCACAGGACGATCGAGGTAACTGTTCAGGCGCACTCGCGCTTCATCGCGCAAATCATTCAATTTCGCAGCCGGAGCACTGACATTGCCAATATTGGTCAGGGGTTGTGCGCGAGCCAGCAGTAAATCGCCGTGAATGAGTTGAGCCAGACGATAATCCGGATGCAGATGAATCAGATTTTCAATTTGTTTAATGGCAACGTCCAACCGGTTTTGCTGGATGGATAGTAAGGCCTGTGCCAGCAACGACTCGGTGTAATTCTTGGGCGATATAACACGAGCCGTAGTGGTGGTATCGAATAGAGGCCCCGCCATGGCTATTTGTTCATCCGCCTGCGTCGCTGACGTCAAGGCGGAACAAAACAAAAGCGTGGCGGCGTATTTAGCTAACATATATAGATCTGACTACGAATTAACGTGAGCGTTCCTCGGTAATCAGCCATTTGCCATTGGTTTTGGTGAGTTCCAATGCCTTGTGTGAAGTCGCGCTGAAACGATCTGACCGATAAGCCTGTTTGAAGCTCACTGTAGCCTGGTTACTACCCGTGGTAGTGACGTTGATATCCGATAATGTCACTTCAATTTTCTTAGGGTGATTGATACGTTCACGGCGTGTGGTTTCCCAGTTGCTGCGTGACTCGCCACCCGGCGTTTTGAATTTGGGCGAATACGCTGCCAGATAGGCATCAGCATTCTGGCTGGCCCATGCTTTGGCCCAGGCTTGTACGGCTTCGGTTGCACCGCTGTTATCGGTTGCGGCAGGTGCTGGTTTGGTCTCAACTGGTTTGACTTCAACAGGTTTGGCAACACCCGCGGTTACCACTGGTGTGGCGGCGACCACGGCTGCAGCCGGTTTGACTTTGGTATCATTGGCTTTGGCAATCATGGTGGATTTGCGCCCACCAAACAAGTCTTTGATCAGAGCAAGCTTAGTCTGTGCAGAAGCATTGTGGTTATCCAGTTGCAGGGCTTTATCGTAAGCAATGGAAGCCATTTTTGCATAAATGTCACCCAGATTTTCATGTGCCGTGGCATAGCTGGGGTGCGTGTTGATCGCCATTTCCAGAGCGTTCTTGGCTTTCTCATACTGACCTTGTGCAGCATACAGCACGGCAAGGTTGTTGTACGGCTCTGGCAGCTCAGGGAAGTCTTCGGTCAGACCGGTAAAGACCTTGATGGCTTCGGCATTTTTATTCTGTTCGGTCAGAATCAGGCCTTTAAGAAAGCGGGCTTGAGCATCTTGCGGGTTCTTGCTGATATAGGCATTGACCCTGTCGAGGGCGGGAGCGTATTGGCCTTGTTTGAATAAGCCATTGATTTCTTGAAATTCTGTGTTGGGAGCTGCATAGGCGAAAGCCGCATAACCAGTGACGACCGCGAATAACAGGGCTAAAAGGGGAGTTCGTTTCATTATGATATACTCAACCGACCACTAATCAGGGGGTTCAATTCTAACAAGAACTCGCGCTGATTCAAACTATTACCTTTTATATTTGATCGATTATGCTCACAATTTATAATTCATTAGGGCGTGAAAAACAGCCGTTTGTTGCAATTATCCCGGGACAGGTTCGTCTCTATGTTTGCGGGATGACCGTTTACGATTATTGCCACCTGGGTCATGCCCGCGTCATGGTTGTATTCGACATGATTACACGCTGGTTGCGGGCTTCCGGCTATGATGTTGAATATGTACGTAATATTACTGATATCGACGACAAAATCATCAAGCGCGCAGCAGAAAACAACGAGTCTATCGGCGAACTGACCCAGCGTTTTATTACCGCCATGAATGAAGATGCCACAGCGTTGGGCGTATTGCCGCCCAGCCATGAGCCGCGTGCTACCGATTTTGTCAAACAGATGCAGGCCATGATCAGCGTGTTGATCGAGCGCGGTCTGGCCTATGCAGCAGACAATGGCGACGTGTATTACGCTGTGCATGCTTTCCCCGGCTACGGCAAGCTGTCGGGCAAATCGCTGGATGAGCTGCAGGCCGGCGAACGGGTCGAAATCGACCAGAGTAAACGTGACCCGCTGGATTTCGTATTGTGGAAAGCGGCCAAGCCGGGTGAGCCATCATGGGAGTCTCCGTGGGGTGCCGGACGGCCGGGCTGGCATATCGAATGCTCGGCGATGGGCGAGTATTACCTGTCCAACCACTTCGACATCCACGGCGGCGGTCAGGATCTGCAATTTCCACATCACGAAAACGAGATCGCCCAGTCCGAGGGCGCGCATGGCTGTACCCTGGCGAATTACTGGATACATAACGGCTTTGTGCGTGTGGATAACGAAAAAATGTCCAAATCGCTGGGCAATTTCTTCACCATTCGCGAAGTGCTGACCCGCTACGATGCCGAAACGCTGCGCTTTTTCATCGTGCGTGCCCATTATCGCAGCCCGTTAAACTATTCCGATCATCATCTGGATGATGCCAAACAGTCGCTCAACCGGCTCTACACCGCGTTACGCGAGGTGCCTGCAGCGGATGTCGAAATCGACTGGCAAGCACCGCATGCGGCACGGTTCAAAGTGGCAATGGACGACGACTTTAATACCTCGGAAGCGGTTGCCGTGCTGTTTGATCTCGCCACCGAAACCAACAAGACCAAGTCGGGTCAAACTGCCGGGTTGCTCAAAGCGCTGGGCGGCGTGCTCGGCTTGTTGCAGAACGACCCGGCCAGCCACTTGCAGGCGATGACCAGCAGCGCCTACAGCGCCGAACAGATCGAGCAGCTTATCGCCGATCGTGCCGCGGCGCGCAAGGCCAAGGATTTTGCCGAAGGCGACCGCATCCGCAAGCAGTTGCTGGATGCCGGTATCGTGCTGGAAGACAGCGCACAAGGTACTATCTGGCGGCGTGATTAAATCAATAACGCAACTATGGCAGATTAATAAATGGGGGGCGAGCTGTGACTGAATCTGTAATCAGCGACAAATTACTGTTATCCGATATTATCGGCTCGCTCAGCTATGCACTCGATTTAACCGAAGGCCTGCCGCCCGGCCATTGCCTGCGCAGTTGCTGGGTAGGGATGCACATCGGCCGTCACTACGACATGGATAACGATGCCCTGTCGCACCTGTACTACACGATATTGCTCAAGGACGCCGGTTGCAGCAGTAATGCCGCGCGGCTGTTCGAGCTGTACGACGCCGATGACCGCACGGTAAAAAACGATTTCAAACTGGTCGATACCGACAGCCTGTTTCAGCTCGGCAAGTTCGTGCTGTCGCACGTCGGCGTCGGTAAATCCCTGCATGAGCGCGTCACTAAAATGATGGCACTGGCCGAGCGCGGTGAAGAGTTCGCCCGCGAGCTGGTATCCACCCGCTGCGAGCGCGGCGCAGATATCGCCCGCCAGCTCGGCTTTGATGAAGAAGTGGCCTTGGGCGTACGCTATCTGGACGAGCACTGGAACGGCAAGGGCAAGCCGTTCGGTCTGGTGGGGGATGCCATTCCTGTCAATGCGCGTATCGCGCTGCTGTCGCAGGTGATCGAAGTGTTCTATGCCTCCGGCGGCAAGGAGTTTGCCGTAGCCGAAGTAAAAAAACGTGCCGGCAGCTGGTTTGATCCGGCGCTGGTCGCCGCATTTGATACCGCGCAACAAGCGACTGGTTTCTGGGACGGCTTCACCTGCGACAACTTGCAGGATCTGGTGTGCCAGCTGGAACCGCATTCCAAGGTGATCGAAATTGACGAGCAGCGGCTGGACACCATCGCCGAAGCCTTCGCCAAAGTCGTTGACGCGAAAAGCCCGTACACGTACGGCCACAGCAGCCGGGTGGCGGCATATACGCTGGCGGTAGCCAAGCGCATGGGCATTGCCCCGGCCCGGCAGCAGTGGCTGTACCGCGCTGCCTTGCTGCATGATATTGGCAAGCTCGGGGTGAGCAACGGCGTGCTGGACAAGCCCGGCAAGCTCGACGACAGCGAATGGGAGCAGGTCAAGGCCCATGCGTTCTATTCCGAACAGATATTGTCGCGGCTCAACGTGTTTGCCGAGCTGGCGCAGGTTGCGGCCGCCCACCATGAGCGGCTGGATGGCAAAGGCTATCCGCACGGCCTGGTCGCAGCGCAGATATCGCTGGAAACCCGTATCATTACCACCGCCGACATCTTTGATGCCATCACCGCCGACCGCCCCTACCGCGGGCCGATTGCGGTACCCGATGCAATCGCCATTATGGAAAAAGAGTGCGGTACGGCGATTGACCCCGATTGTCTGGAAGCGCTGAAGCAGGCGTTGCCGGAACTGGCCGCACAAGGTTTTGTGCAATTACCATGAAGAAGACACCGTGATCTCACAACTACACCTCACCGAGCAGATCAAGTTCCTGGTCGGCCTGTTCGCAATTGTTAACCCCTTGGGTGCTATCCCGATTTTTCTGAGCATGGCGGCAGACCGGCGCTCGGCGGAAATGCATCGCACCGCCGCGAAGACATCCGTGGCCGTGGTCATCATCCTGATCCTGTCGGTGTGGGCGGGTGATAGTCTGCTCGGTTTCTTCGGTATTGGCATCCCCGCATTCCGCATAGCTGGCGGCATGCTGGTGCTGATGATCGCCATTGCCATGTTCCATGCAAAAGTCAGTCAGGCACGGCATACCGATGCCGAAGAACTGGAAGCCGAATCCAAGGTCGATATATCCGTGGTGCCACTGGCCATTCCGTTGCTGGCTGGCCCCGGCGCCATCAGTCTGGTCATCGTCGGCGCGCATCAGGCATCCAGCCTGCTGGATAAACTGTTTTTCAGCCTGTCGATAGCGTTGATGGGCCTGATCATCTGGGTCGTGCTGCTGCTGGCCGAGCCCATCGGCAACCGCCTGGGAACCGCCGGGCTGAATATCGCCACCCGCGTCATGGGGCTGATCCTCGCCGCGATGGCGGTGCAATTTATGGTGGATGGTCTGGTTGTGCTGCTGCCGGGCCTGGCACATTGAGCTTATGTCTGAACTAATCGTATCCCCGCACAACACCTACTTCAAAGCACTGAAAAAGCTGGCCGAATCCGCCAGCACCCGGCGCGAGCAAGGGCAGACCCTGCTCGATGGCGAACATTTATTGTTAGCCTATCTCGCCACCGGCCAGGTGCCGCGCCAGATCATCGTCGACGAATCCGCACAGGATCACCCGCTGCTGGCGCAACTGTCGCAGGTGCCGGTGTTGCGACTGGCGCATGGCCTGTTCAACACGCTGTCGCCGGTAAAAACGCCAACCGGCCTGATGCTGCTGATCGACATCCCGCAAGCGGCAGCACCCGCCGCACCGCAATTTATCGTCCTGCTCGAAGCCATCCAGGACCCCGGCAACCTCGGCGCCATGCTGCGCAGTGCTGCCGCGGCAGGGGTAGAGGCCGTGTACCTGTCCACCGGCTGTGCTGATGCATGGTCACCCAAAGTGCTGCGCGGCGGCATGGGCGCGCACTTCGCCACTCAGGTTATCGAACATGCTGACCTGATTGCCATAGCCCACGCCTTCCCCGGCAAAGTCTGCAGCGCCGCGCTGAACGCACCGCAAAGCCTGTTCGCCGCCGACCTCACCGAGTCGGTAGCGTTTGCCGTCGGCAACGAAGGCGCAGGCCTCAGCGCCGAACTGCGTGCCGCCGCCAGCTACGAATTCAGCATCCCCATGCCCGGCAATGTCGAGTCGCTGAATGCGGCAGCGGCACTGGCTGTGTGCGTGTTTGAGCGGGTACGGCAGACGGTTTTGGTTTGATTTGGAGCGTCTTGATAAGTGAATATGCAGTTAAGTAAAGATGTCATCGGCTGTTTCAGGCAAATGGCAGATGAGGCCGACATGCCATATCAAAGTCTTATCAATCCATATTTGCGGGATTGTGTCGTTCATCATAAGATTGATATTTCATGGGAGCCGACGCCCTGAATTTGAAAGCTGGGTTTCCAAGTCATACTTACAGGTTACATTCCAACAGTTTGTTGCGGGGCTAAGGATTGCAGTCCGATAAGAATTGATTTTATGTGCGATTGCAAGACTCCGGTATTTCGGCTTTTTATACAGATTCGTTGTGCATGATACTTGACATTTTCACTTAAAAAAGGTGTTCAAACATGATGAAGCTAGGCAGATTACTAACGCCACTTTTATTTTCATTGCTGGCGGGTTGTGCGGCTTTGCCACCATCGAAGGCGTACGATGGGCCTGTGCGCGATGTGCGCGAGCTTGCTGTGATCAAGATAAGTCCTGAATCCAGTGCCACAATAATTACAGTTTTTGATGGAAGAGGAGATCGATTTAGCAGACCGGAGCCTTTGCCTAATGGTCTAGAAGTTATCGCCTTGCCAGGGAAACACACTATGCACGTCAGAGTCAGTCACTTCGACGGCGGGTTGTCATTACACGGCTTTAAAAAAATCACGTTTGATACTGAAGCCGGTCGCACTTACCTGGTGCATGGGCAACTCAAAGTGACGCAGTTAAAGCCACCGATGGGTATAACGTCAGTGTGGCTGACTGTTGAAGGTAGTGATCAAGTTGTTGCGGGTACATCACCTCCTTAAAGGTAAGGTGTTAGTTTTTAAAAAATACCGGGGTCAGGCTACCAAGTTGTTCATAGTGGGGTACATTCCAACAATTTGTTGCGGAGTTGGGTCTTGCAGTTCGATAAAACTTAGTGTGATTGCAAGACCTTGGCATTCATTGAAAGTTGAACAGGGGGAGAGTAACAAGATGTCTTTGCTCAAGACGGCCGTTTTTTTGGCGTCCAGATTTAATGAATTCCTTGAGTTGCGTAGTCAACTCAAGGAACTCATAACCAATTACCCCGTGGTGCAACTCGCGCCCGTTGATCTGAATGATGGCAATGTCAGCCATCGCCCACCACTTGCCGAATGCTTGGGTTATGTGCGCCGGGCTGAGTTTATGATTCTCTTACTGGGCGATTCATACGGTAGTTTGGCTCCGAAAACCGACAAGTCTTTCACCCACCTCGAATATGAAGAGGCAATTAAGGAAGGGGCTGGCACGCGCGTGCTGGTATTCGGGATAGGTGAGCATTATCGCGGGGGGCGCATCCATTATTCGGAGGACGAGCACCTTGCGGGCTGGCAAAAGCAGGTGGAAGAAAACCATACGGTAGGTTTCTTTGATTCAGAAACTTCCATGGAGATTATCGCCAAATCCATCTTTGATAAGCTCTTGGCTGCGCTGTACGAGATGCGCTTTGGGGCACTTTCGGTGGATGCTCGGGGAGATGTTCCCGACGAGCTTTTCGACGCCATCGAAGATGAATCATTGCTCGACGATGCTGAGGTCAGCGCGCTGGAAGAGCGTAATGCGCGAGGGCCATCACTGGTCGATGACCGGGCGCGCTTTGCGAATACATTGGCGGCAGTCACCCAACCGGCGGCCGTGGCCGCGCTGGAGCAGCGCGAAGAGGCCCAACGCGCCCTGGATATCGGAGAATACGGCGTGGCAATCCGTCATTTGAGGCGGGCACTGGAATTCAAACCGCTTGAATTGATCAGCAACTACTGGTTGGCCCAGCTCTACGTGGCGCTTGGCCGTAAGGAGAAGGCGCCCGAGGCAATGGAAATGGCAGAGCGTGCGGGGCGCATCGCCGAGCGGGACGCACTGCCGTATCGCGCGTCTGCGGCCTATGTGACCGCGGCCCGGGCGGCGCGACTCGCTGGTCATTCTGATGAGGCGCTCGGTTTTGCTAAGCAGGCTGTTCAAGTCGCCCCGCGTTTTGCTCGAGCGCATATCGAACTGGCACGCCAATGCGCGCTGCGCCGCGAGAACAAGGCCGCTCTGGAAGCGATCCGGCAGGCATTCGTGCTTTACCCTAGGAGCCTGCGCGAGGTTTTTGGCGATCCCGTCTTTCGCCCCATGCGCAAGGGGATTGATACGCTGGTACAGGAGCTAAAGGCAAAGATTGCTCGCGACGTTGCTGACTTGGCGCGAATCGAAGGTGAAATCGCCAAGCTGGCAGGAAAATCTCCTGTAAACGTCACCCTTGAGGGTAAAACCATTCCGCAATTGATTGAGGCTGGACGTCAGTCCTCCCGACGGCAATACGAGTATCTCTGTGCCCTCGTGGATGAAGCCGATCAGAAGATGCAGGAAATTCGCGCCCAAGCGCCAAAGCTTCCGCCTGCCACACAGGAGCTGTTGCGATTCAACCGACCGGGCCGAGCAAGAATCGTCGAATGGTTTAAGCAGCTAGGTGAGGTCATTCAGCCCGAAGAGGCGGTTTTTTCCTACCATTACGAAGGATCGACAAAGGTTATGCCGTGGTCGCTCCGGGGGCGCGCTGCCGTGTGCATGACAGCGCGTACTGGGAATAATGGAACGTGGGTTTCTTCCGATAACCCTTACCTTTTTGAACATATCGCAGCGAGTGTTCAAATCACCGGGCCCAGCCGATTGCAGCAATTACGCGAAGCGATCGAAAACACGGAGAGAAACGTGGAGGCTGCCAGGGAACGGTTGACAGAAATTCGCGCACGCAAAGAAGAAACCACACAGTCACGGAATTCATTTCAACGGCAGGGTATGTCCATCCCGGGAATGGGAATGCTGCTGGCAAGCGTGGTTGGTGCTGTGGCAGGCTTCCTATTGCTTTATTTTGGACGCTGGGGATATGGCGCACTTCTGATTGGTGCAGCTGCTTACTTCGCAAACATTGGCAACGCTAGCCGTAACGCTTATCGAAGTAATCTAGAGGCATTGGGACGGTCATTGGATCAGGTTGAGCAAGAGTTAGGCCAATATCTTAATGGCGCGACTCAGCACGAACAAAAGCTTGCTTCACTCCGTGATGAGTTGGTTACCATCGAAACCGCTTGTGAAGATGCCAAGGCGCGGGCTCGTGATGCTTTGGAACGCTTCGAGGGCGTCAGCCTGCGCAAGGGAGGTAGACTGCTGCCATTTCCCTCCATTTTCGGTGCGCGTGCGGGTGATGTTGTCAGAGTCTTTGATCGCCAGTTTGATCAGGTCAAAAATGAATCGGCTCGCGAAATTGAACTACAGAATGATTTGCATGAGTGGCTTATTGGAGATGGTAAGACCAAAGCCAAGACACATCTGCTGCGAGTGATGGAGGAATCTCCCGAGCGTTTGGTGCTTTCACATCGACAGGCTTACTCTGTCGTAAAGGAGAATTAATGAGTATTCCCATGCTGATCGGAATTATTGGACATCGAGAATTACCCGATGAATATCGGGGCGATTTGGAGGCGGAGTTATCGCAAGCTTTGGATAATATACGCTCACAGATGCCAAATACGCCTGTCGTTTTGGTCTCCTCGCTGGCGGATGGGGCAGATCGCCTAGGCGCACGGGTAGGGCTTGGCAAGGGAATGGAACTTATTATTCCACTTCCCTTTGAGGCAGAGGTGTTCGAGAAGGACTTCCCCGATAGAGTCGAAGAATTCAAGGATTTGTTGGGTCAGGCGCAATGTTCGTTTGTTGCCACGGAGTCGGAATTCAGTGGTTATGAGGGTGCCAGCCGATGGATTGCCCGCCATTGCCAAATCATCATCGCGTTGTGGGATGGCGAACAAGAAGTCTCCGCTCCAGGTGGAACAGCACATACCGTGAGACTCCGATACCATGTTGGAGAGTCAGGGCATACACTTTCCAGTATTGCTGATTACCTTGGCCCTGTGCTACATCTTCATTGCCCACGAACTTCAGGTGTAAGCAGACAAAAACCTCAGTGGATCTGGCCGGTAGATACCGATGCTAGAACGGCTAGCCTCGGGCAATTGCTCTCACCGCTGGATGAATTTAATGAGGAGGCCAGCAAAGTCGACAGAGAATCCGTGCGTGATTCATTGAAACAATTACCCGAACAGCTCCCTGCTAAGGCCAATCTGAATCATGCATTCGGTTTGGCTGACAGCCTAGCGAATACCCTTCAGCGGAAATTTCAATCAGCTCTGAATGCCTCTGTTGGCCTTGCGATCATCGGATACATGATCCAGCAGCTTTGGGCGACCACATCCGGGCGGATTGCCGCGAGTCTGTTATTGAGTTTGGCGTTTCTCGTTATCTACCTTTCGACTCGTGCTAGGAATCTCGAACGTTACCTGGAATACCGCGCCTTGGCCGAAGTTCTCCGTGTTGCGTGTTTTTGGCGACTGGCTGGCGTGACAGCAACGCCGACGGAACGTTTTCTTAATCAGCATTGGGGTAACTTGCGCTGGGTAAGAAGCGCTGTCAATGCGCTCTGGATTCCAGATGCCTCAGTTACCCCAGATCTCGGACTGGTAAAGACAAGCTGGATAGACGATCAGCAGGGATATTACGAGAGGAGAAGCAGGGCCAGTGAGGTTGCTGCGCGTTATTCGCGTTGGTTCACAAACGCCTGCTTCGCGGCAGGTGTGATCCTGGCATGGCTTGGGGCATTCAAGGCCGAGTGGGGGGGTGTCACAACCCTTGGGTCAGGGATGCTTCTGCTGATAGTCGGTGCGATCAGTCATTACGCCCATACCCGTGGGTGGGAAGAAGATGCCTCACGTTACCGATCCATGGCTGTACCGTTTACCTGGTGCCAGCAAATCTGGCGATTCGACGACGAGAAAACGCGGCGAACTCTCATTCAGGAACTTGGTGGCGAGTGTGTCGCAGAGCTCTCAAATTGGCTACTGACTCACAGAAATCGGCCAATTGGTCTTATGAAAGGGTGAAGTCAGTCAGCGGCAACTGTTGTCGGTTTCCCCGTATGGCTAGCCACTACGTGGTGGCACAGATGAGGGGGTCATTAAGGGTCTTGCAAAACAACATTGGCAGATGCCACTTCCTTGTAAGCCCCGCTATGTTAGATTAACGTAATGTTTTCATCCCTGTTCTCACACCATGACTGACGTTATCGGCATCGACCATATCTACATCACAGCCTCTGATCTGCAGCGATCAGAGGCTTTTTACGATCTGGTGTTGCTGGATACGTTGGGCTTTCGCAAAAACACATTCACTCTGGGTGGCGATCCGCACATTCAGTATTTCAACCGTCATTTTGGTTACGTGCTGCGTCCGGCGCGCCTTGCCGGCGGGCACGACGCATATATGCCGGGGTTGCATCATTTGTGTCTGCGTGTGGCGTCGGTGGTGGATGTGGTGGCGGTTGCCGATCAGTTGCGTACACTCGGTATCGAGGCTACGGCAGCGCAGTGCTACCCGGAGTACGCGCCCGATTATTGGGCGACTTACTTTGCTGACCCCGATGGCATTCGTCTGGAAGTGACTAATTATCGTCAGGAGCGGCGGGATCGGCATGACAATTGGCAATCAGGGGGATCAAACAGTGATGGATGAAGCAGCCAGAAGCAAATTTCTCAGTATGGTCAGGGCGCATCAGGAGCGTGGCGACCCCAGCGGCTGGTGTGATCAGGTGTACCGCGATGCGGGTGGAGACGTGAGTGCGGTGTTCTGGGCGGATCTGGTGCCTAATCCTTATCTGCTGGCCTGGCTGCAAGAGCATCCTGTTACGGGCGCCCAGCGGCGAGCGATCACCGTGGGATGCGGCGTGGGTGATGACGCCGAGGCGCTGGCTGCTTGCGGCTATGCGGTCACGGCTTTCGATATTTCTCCTGCGGCTATTGCGCTGTGCCGTCAGCGCTATCCGGATAGCTGCGTCAATTATGTGGTGGCGGATCTGTTCGACTGTCCTGATGAATGGACGCAGGGGTTTGATCTGGTATTCGAGTGCAACACCATACAAGTTTTGCCTGGTGATTACCGGGTGCGTGCGCTGAACGCGATTGCTGCTATGGTGGCGCCCGGCGGTGACGCGCTGATCTCGTGCCGTAGCCGTAACAGCGGTGAAAAGGAAGATGCCTTTCCGCTGCCGCTGGATCGACCGGAGATCGATGGCTTCATCCGCGCCGGTCTGCGTGAGGAGTGTTTCGTGGTTTACGATGACGAGCAGGTGCCGCCGGTTGAGCATTTCTTTGCCTGTTACAGTCGCCCAAAATAATGTGCTTTAGCGACGGCTGTGGTGGCTGCTTTACTGATGCTGCACCAGCCACGCCCGTGCCAGACTCTTGGCTTCGGCAATCTGTTTGGGGGTCATCCGTTTTTCGAGGCGCTCTTTGTCGGCGGTTACACTGGTGTCACCCATGACACTGGCGATACCAAACCATTTGCGCGCTTCTATGTAATTCACGGCAGTGCCTGTGCCGTTTTCATACATGGCACCCAGCTTGTTCTGTGCGGGCAGGTAGCCCAGCTCGGCTGCTGTGCCCAGTAAGGCTAAGGCCAGCGGCTTATTCTGGGTGACACCCTTGCCGTTGTAATACAGCTCGCTGAGAGCTGTCTGGGCTGGTGCATAGCTTTGTGTGCTGGCCTGTTGCAACCAGTTGACGGCCTGCTGGTAGTCACGGGTAACGCCTTGCCCGCTGATGTAGAGCATGCCCAGGCTGTATCTGGCTTGTGCAATACCTTGATCAGCGGCTTTGCGATACCAGGCGGCTGCTTGCTGATAATCCTGCGCTACGCCTTGTCCGCTGGCGTAGCATCGACCCAGGTTGTTTTGCGCTGCCGGCAGGCCTTGTTCGGCGGCCTTGCGATACCAGTCTGCTGCCTGTTTATCATCCTGAGCTACACCTCGTCCGTGTTTGTACATGAGTCCCAGGCCGAATTGGGCTAGGGCGTCGCCTTGTCCGGCTGCATCATGCCATTCGTGTAATGCGGTGGTGTAATCCGCTTTGCTGTAGGCGAGAAACCCATCGGTGCCGTTTGCATGGCAGGGCTGGATTGCGAGTAAGGTGAGAACGAGCAGCAGTGCTTTCGGTAATGTGTGGTTCATCATTCGTATTGTTTAAATCGGCAAATCCCGCAGTTTTGCGTGAAATTGTCGTTGATTAAGGTTTACGGCTCTTCATGATCAGATCATAGGCAACCTGGACTTCCTGAGCTTGTTCGGTCGCTACGGCGATCATGTCTGCCGGCACGCCTTGACCCATGAGTTTGTCCGGGTGGTATTGGCTCATCAGCTTGCGATAAGCGCGTTTTATTTCCTGGTCGGTGCTGTCCTTGCTGACGCCGAGTGCTTTATAGGCGTCATCCAGTGTACTGGCTGAGCTGGCCTGGCCGCCAGCAAAGTGCATCTGGTTGAGGATCATGTCCAGCAATTGCTTGAAGGTGGCGTGGTCGTAACCAAGTTGCAGCGCGATAGTCACCAGCAGCTGTTCTTCAGCCGTATCGATGCTGCCATCCGACAGGGCCATCACGATCAGGTAGATCAGCAGCATCTGCTTTAAGCTGTGTGTCTGGCCGCAGACGTGCATGAACTGACGGAGGGTAGAGTTAAGATCAAACTCCGGGGCGGCTCCCCGTTTAAAATCAGCGATGGCGATTTGTCTATGCTCGGCTGACATGCCGAGTTTGAGCATGAACTGTTCGACATGCGAAATTTCGGCCTGGGTGATTACGCCGTCGGCTTTCGCCACTTTTCCCATTAAGATAAACACGGTTTCGAGGAATACTGCCTGACGTTGACCGCTGCTGAGCGGGTTTACGCCGCCGATACCGTATGCCCGGTAGCGGTCTGCAATGCTGCCCAGGAAATAACCTAATATGGCCCCGAAGAACCCAAGAAAGTAATACCCTAATAAGGCGCCAATAAGTTTAAACAAAGTTACTCCCTGAATTGCAGATAAAAGAGATCATTATAAACGCACAAGGGAATCAGGTCTTGCTGTGCAAATTTGTGGGCTGGCTTGGATGTTTTTGCCTTGGGTTCGCTGCTTTGCGTGAGCGCACTGACCAGGCTATTTCTCAGCGTGATGGCGTCTGTTTTCAAGTTCGCGGTGTGCGTGCAGTTCTGCGCGCAGCTTTTGCACTTCTTCGCGTAATTCGCGTATGTCGTGATGCAGCTCTATGCGCATTTTCTTCTCATCTTCGCCAATAAAAAATGCAGCGATACTCGCGGTGACTACGGACAGCATGGCAAAGCCTAATACGACGATGGCAGCCGCAAATAAACGCGAAGCATCGGTGGTCGGTACCAGGTCGCCATAGCCGACGGTAGCGCCGGTGGTAAATGCCAGCCACAGCCCTTGGGAATAGGAGTGGACGGTGGGTTCCAGCCAGTAAAAGCCGCCGCCGGACAATAGCATGATAATCGCGGCCCAGCCGAGCAGATAAGGGGTGGCGCCGGGGGTGAACAGATTGCGTACCGAGCCGAGCAGGCGTGCGATCATCAGCGATACATACGCCAGCCGGAACAGCCGTGCCAGCGGCAGCCATTCTCCCTCGATACCGGTCAGGCTAATGGCAGCGCCGAAGATGATCAGCAGGTTCAGCCAGTTGTGCAGCACATAGAGCGATTTCTGCTCGACCACGTGGTGCATCCAGATGAATTCGGCAATGAATGCGACCAGAATGATGAGGTCGAGCATTTGCCCGATATGCCGGAAAAACCCGCTTTGCTGACTGATCTCCAGATAGAACGCGGGCAGGGTCAGCAGCGCCACCGCCACCATCAGCCAGTGCAGGCGGCGTTCCCACAGGTAGGCTATCGGCCGGTCTTGTTCCGGCACACCGCCCATGCCCATAAAAGCCCGATAATTGCGTGTAGTCGTCATGTTGTTTTGTTGTGTGCTGTGGTCAGTCCTGATGTTCCGGGGCGATGCTTTCGGCGTAATCGTACAGTGCCGCTAATATTTCTTCGCCTTTTTCGTCAGCGGTTTCTGCCAGCGCATCTATGCTGTTGAACAATTGCTCCAGTGTACGCGCATTGCCGGCGCCATTGAACAAGCGCGCGGCGCAATGGCTGTGCCAGCGCTGACTGTCTGCCGGGGTCAGTAGTTCAGGGTAGTTGCGGGCGCGGTAGCGGAACAGCAGTTCTTCCAGTCGTGGGTCGTCGAAGCTCGGGTGCGCCTGCATCAGTGCATCGGCTGGCAAGCCGCGCAGCCGGGTCAGCGTGCGGCGGTCATTATTGCCGACGAAGCCGTTGTACAAATCCTCATCCACATCCAGCGGGCCGTTGGCCGGGCGCTGGAACACGGCTGCCCATACGGCGCTCATGTTCGGCGCGTGCTCCAGCGTTTGTGCATACTGTTGTGCTTGTGCCATGTCGACACCCCAGCGGGCGGCCATGTCGTCACTCAGTGTTTTTAACTGGTTGATGACGATCGGGGATTTGTTGAGGTGGATGGTTTTGATCGGCAGGCGGCTCACACCTTCGGCCAGGTCACTGCTCTTGCTGAACATGCGCGTGCGGATAGTGTCGGCATCCAGCGTGAATAATTCGGCGGGGTCAAACGCCAGATCCCAGACGATGACTTCGTTTTTGTTGGTGGGGTGTTGCGCCAGCGGCCAGGCGAGCATGACGCAGCCGCGTTCGACCGGGATCATGCCGGAGATGTGCAGGAACGGGCGCGGCGCATGCAGGCTGATTTGCTCGGCGACGGCATCTTTCTTGTGCAGCTTCAGGCAGAAGTCGAACAGGCGTGGCTGGTGCTGGCGGATCAGTCGTGCCAGCGCAATGGTTGCGCGTACGTCGGATAACGCATCATGCGCGGCTTCATGCGCGATGTTGTTGGCCTTGGTGAGGAGTTCAAGACGAAAGCTGACGCGGCCTTCGTCATTGGTTGGCCAGTTGATGCCTTCCGGGCGCAACGCATACGCGGCACGCACCACATCGAGCAAGTCCCAGCGGCCGCAACTATTCTGCCATTCGCGGGCATACGGGTCGATCAGGTTGCGCCACAATAAAAACCGGGTGACTTCATCATCGAAGCGGATGGTGTTGTAACCGACGCCGATGGTCTCGGGCTGGCTGAATGCTTGTTCGATCTGGCTGGCGAACTGGTACTCGGGAATGCCGCGTTCCTGGCACACTTGTGGCGTGATGCCGGTAATCAGGCAGGACTGCGGGTCAGGCAGGTAATCGGGCGTTGGCTGGCAGTACAGCATGATGGGCTCGCCGATTTCGTTCAGTTCGGCATCGGTGCGTATTGCGGCAAATTGTGCCGGCCGGTCGCTGCGGGTATTGATGCCAAAGGTTTCGTAGTCGTGCCAGAGAAAAGTGTGCATGGAGTGAACAGGGTGACGGGTTGAGTGAATGGTTTTCGTTTGAGTGGGATTATTGCGGGTTTGGCAGGGAATGGCAAATTCGTTATGTGGGTGCAGTCTCATGCGGTTACAATAAACGCCCTTGTCTCTATTGTGCTGCCATGACTGAATCCGTACGCCTTGCCAAACGTCTTGCTGAAATGGTGCCTTGTTCACGCCGCGAAGCCGAACAATATATCGAGGGCGGCTGGGTCAAAGTCGACGGCCAGGTGGTCGAGGTAGTGGGTTACCGTGTGCTGCCGGAGCAGCAGGTCGAATTGTCGCCTGACGCCAGCGTTGCCACCGTGGACCCGGTGACTATCCTGCTGCATAAACCGGTTGGTGTGGATGCGAGTGCTGACGAGAACGGTATTAATCCTTTGCTGCAATTCATTACGCTGGAAAACCGTGCCGCCGATGATAAGTCGGACCTGCAATTTCTGCAGCGGCATTTGCGCGATTTGCGCATGCTCATGCCGCTGGTTATCAGCACGAGTGGCTTGCTGGTATTCAGCCAGGACTGGCGGGTGGCGCGCAAGCTATTTGAAGATGCCGATAAGGTCGAGCAGGAATATGTGGTCGAAGTGGCGGGCGAGATAGTGCCTAATGGCCTGGCATTGCTCAACCACGGCCTGACCTGGAATGGCAAGCCGTTGCCGCCGATCAAGGTGAGCTGGCAGAACGAAACCCGTTTGCGCTTTGCGCTTAAAGGTGTGCAGGCGGGGCAAATCAAAGGCATGTGCGAGAAAGTCGGACTGACTGTACTGGCCATCAAACGCATCCGTATCGGTCGCGTGCCCATGGCTGGCTTGCAACCGGGCAAGTGGCGCTATTTGCTGGCGGGTGAGCAATTCTGATGCACTACACAACTCTTAATTTTATGATGCAAACTTCACTATGCTGAGCTATCGCCATGCCTTCCACGCCGGTAATCATGCCGACGTCTTGAAACATTTTGTCGAGCTGCATTTGTTGCAGTATCTCAACCAGAAGGATAAGCCTTACTGGATGATAGATACCCATGCTGGCGCTGGTCTGTATGCGCTGGATCAGGGTTATGCCGTTAAAAATGCTGAATACATGAGCGGTATCGCGCGCCTGATGCAGCGTGATGATTTACCTGCGGCGCTAGCGGAATATGTGGCGCTGGTGCGCGGGTTGAACCCGGATGGTGAACTCAAGATTTACCCCGGCTCGCCGTGGGTGGCAATGCAGGTGCTGCGCCAGCAGGATCAGCTACGTTTGTTTGAACTGCACCCAACCGATAGCAAAGTGCTGCATGAGAATTTTGCCAGTGCCGGGCGGCGTGTGCGCATTGAGGCGACGGATGGTTTTGCCGGGCTTAAGGCATTGCTGCCGCCAGCACCGCGGCGCGCGCTGGTGCTGATTGACCCGCCTTATGAAGAAAAGCAGGATTACCAGCGCGTCCCGGCCACGCTGAAAGATGCGCTCAAACGCTTCGAAACCGGCACGTATGCGGTGTGGTATCCGTTACTGCAACGCCACGAATCGCAACATTTCGCCGAGAGTCTCAAGCGGCTGCCGGCAAAAAGCTGGTTGAATGTCAGCCTGACTGTGAATACGCCATCTGCTGACGGTTTCGGTATGCATGGCAGCGGTATGTTTGTGCTGAACCCGCCGTGGACACTGATGTCTACCCTGAAAACAGTCATGCCTTATCTGACCAAGGTGCTGGGGCAGGATACAGGCGCAGCGTACATACTTGAGGCGCATGAGGGATAACTTCGGATAGCGGAGTTGAGTTAAGCGGTCGTGACTTACTTCGTTTAATAAAATGGTGTTTTTTGTTGCGTAATTCCCCGCCAAGCACAGGTCTTGGCGGGGTGTGATGCCCAGTTACAGCCGTTTGCGTTTAGTTCGAGAGTACTCTGCGGATTGTAGCGGCTAATTCTTCAGCCACAAATTTCGCTACATATGCATCCGCCCCGACATTTTTGACGTGGTCCTCGTTAGCCGTGCCGGTGAGTGATGAGTGAATAATGACGGGTATGGTTTTGAAGCGCGGATCCTGCTTGATATTACGGGTCAGGGTAAAGCCATCCATCTCCGGCATTTCCAGATCGGTCAGCACTAGCGAAATCTTATCATGTATGGTTTTGCCTTCCGCTTCGGCTGCCGCTGCGATGGATTGCAATTGATCCCATGCTTCTTTGCCGGTTTTGGTCATGATGTAAGGAATGCCCATCGCATCCAGGCCTTGTTCTATCAAAGCGCGCGCCACGACTGAGTCATCTGCGGCCAGCAATGTGGTGCCGGGGCGCAATTTAATTTTTTCACCTATGGTATCGGGATTTACATCCGGCCCTTCGGACGGCATCAGGTTGCGCAAAATAGTTTCCACATCAAGCACTTGTACCAGACGTGACTGGTCAGAATTGCCGTCCAGTCGTGCGATGCTGGTGACCATGCCACCCGCAGCGCTGGACTCAGCCGAGAGTACCTGACCCCAATCCAGACGAACGATGTCTTCCACTGATTCGACAGCGAACGCTTGTGTGCTGCGTGCAAACTCGGTCACCAGCATGATGTTCAAACCGGTTTTGGGTACGCAGCCGACGATGGCAGGCAAGTCGATCACCGAGATAACCTGGCCGCGCAGATTGACCACGCCCAGCATGTGCGCAGGCGCTCCGGCAACGGTGGTGATCTGGGGCATAGCCACGATTTCGCGGATTTTGAATACATTGATGCCGAACAGCTCGGAGCGATCGCTGTTGGCGCTCTCGCCCAGTGTAAACAGTAACAACTCAAATTTGTTGGAGCCCGTTAGGTTGGTGCGTTCGTCGATTTCCTGTTGTACCGATTTCATGTTGTCTGCCTCGTTTAATTATAGGTTTCAATTACAGTTTGCAAACCAGTTTAGAGCTGGCGTGTTACCCAAGTGTTAACACGCTGTGCAAATGTACGACATTGCGCTAAATGGTTTGCTGAATCAGAACTCTTCCCATTCCTCGTCGCTGGCAGCTTTTGCAGTGATCTTCTTGCTGGCCGCAGGCTTGGGCTTGCTCACCGCTTTCGCAACTGGCCGGCTGGCAGATATGGTTTTCATAGGGGCGCGGGACTGTTGCGGACGGCGCTGCGTGCCTTCTAATTGAAACTTATTGACCAGCTCTTCCAGATGATTAGCCTGATCCTGCAATGATTTGGCTGCGGCAGCGGCTTCTTCCACCAGCGCGGCATTCTGCTGGGTGGTTTCGTCCATCTGGGTGATGGCCTGATTGACTTCTTCGATGCCCTGGCTCTGCTCACGGCTGGCAGCGCTGATCTCGCTCATGATATCGGTAACACGCTGCACACTGGAGACCACTTCATCCATGGTGGTGCCTGCCTGTGCGGCCTGTTTGTTACCTTGCTCGACCTTTTCGACCGAGTCGTCAATCAGAAGCTTGATTTCCTTCGCCGCAGCGGCACTGCGTTGTGCCAGGCTACGCACTTCGGTAGCGACCACAGCGAAACCGCGGCCTTGCTCACCGGCGCGCGCCGCTTCGACTGCGGCGTTGAGCGCCAGAATGTTGGTCTGGAACGCAATGCCGTCAATCACGCCGATGATGTCAGCGATCTTGCGGGCAGATTCGTTGATTTCACCCATGGTGCTGACCACGTCGGATACCACAGCACCGCCTTTGGACGCGACTTCCGAAGCCGTGGCGGCAAGCTGGTTGGCCTGACGAGCGTTGTCGGCGTTCTGTTTTACGGTGCTGGTCAGCTCTTCCATCGCCGAAGCGGTTTCTTCCAGCGAGCCAGCCTGGGATTCAGTACGGTTCGACAGATCAAGGTTGCCGGCAGCAATCTGGCCGGAGGCCGAGGCAATAGACTCGGTGCCGACACGCACTTCGCCAACGATATCTACCAGGCTGGCATTCATGTTCTTCAATGCCTGCAAGAGCTGACCGAACTCATTGGTAGAGTTGATTTCGATTCTTTGAGTTAAATCACCGTCGGCAACCTTGCTGGCTATACGGATAGCGGTTTCCAGCGGGCCGGAAATGGCGCGGATCAGGAAGTAACCAAAGAAGGCAGCCATTGCTACACCCAGCGCAATGGCGATGATGGAGAGATACTTGCTGAAGGTGTAATTTTTTTGTGAGTCAGCATAGAGGTGTTCTGCAACATCGAGCTGCAGTTTGATCAGGTCGTTAATGTCGTCTCTTTGTGGTGTAAATAGAGCGGCTAGTGTTGTATTTGCAATGCGTTTTGCTTCCTCAATGTTGTTGCTTTTTAGTGCTTCTGTAGCTGGATTTAATCCCTCTTCTCTATATTTTTTGCGGTCTTCAATAAACTTTGCTGCCAGTTTCTGTTCGTCAGCATCAGCATAAGTGGCCATGTAGGCATCCCAGTTTTTATCTATGCGTTCGCGGTTATTTTCGATCACGCTGAGTTGTTTCTGGATGTTTTCGGGAGTGGGATTAATGATGGCGGTGGCAATAGCCAGGCGGTTGTTGGCTGACGCCCGTATTACCTGGTCCAGCGCACCCAAAGCTACTGTGCGATCTGAATAAACAGTGCGCAATGATTCGTTAGTCGTGGCCTGATTGCGTAAACCGAAGGTGCCGATAATGACGAGCATCATCGAGAACATGCCAATTGCAGTTATAAGCAGCGTTTTTATTTTGACATTGGCTAGCATGTTGTTGTCCTCATTAAAAATGGTTGTTAAGGTTTTGCTATTCACTTGCATTAGCTGTTACCAGTGTTTCTACGGCAATACATTTCAGGTGTGTTGCAAGGATAGCGGCAATACTGTGTTCTGGTTTAGATTAAATTGTAAATTTAAATTAACAATCTGTTCTGCTCGAGACTGATGCTGGCTATGGATGTAGTAAGGATGTTACAGCAAGCATGGTCGCGAACGGTTTGCTCCTGTGGATTGTGGTTGAATGCGATTATATTGATTATTGTTATTTTGACATCGTTGCAGATTTTATATGAAAGCACAAATTTTTTATCAAGCTTGTGTAACTGGCTGATCACAGATGGTTTAAGTAGCCATGAAATGCCCCGCTGGTGTATGCAGTGTTGATGGCAATCAAGTCGTAGGCTATAATGGCAGGCTGTCAGCCCGGTTAGTTCTAGTGGTAAAACAAGGCACTCGTAACGCTTAGTCGTCAGTTCGATTCTGACACCGGGCACCATAGACTAGTTTCAAGCAGTCCCAAGAAGTCCTGAAAAGCCCGTTAAACCCAATATATGTAAGGTTTTCGGGCTTTTTTGCGTCTTAGGTAGTCCCAAGTCGTTCCATGTAATCCCATGATGATTGTTGGTTGATTTGTTGTTTGATGCTATATTTTGTGAAAATTTTTAAAAAATCAAACAGCAAATTAAACGAAAGGCTTATGGAATATGAAATTGACTGACCTCAAGGTTAAAAATACCAAACCCACAGACAAGTACCAGAAATTGTCAGATGGCGGCGGTTTGCAATTGCTAATCTATCCAGTACGTAAGAATCCAAAGAGTTCCGAAGATAAACCATTGCCAGATTTAGGTGGTGGTAAAGAATGGAAATTTGGGTACAGGTTTGGCGGCAAACAAAAGACGATTGCCCTTGGTACATATCCTTCATTGACACTAGCGGAAGCTCGTATCAAACGCAATGAAGCTAAAACCTTATTGTCAGGCGGTGAAGATCCTAGCCTATACGTCACCAAGAAAGCTAAAAAAGCCGCAGTTGTGCAAGCACATGCAGTCCTGCAAATTGCAGAAGATAGATTATTTCATCATGTCGCTGTTGAGTATCTCGACAGTCAGAAAGCCGTCCACACAGACAAGCATCATAAAAAATTGGAGGGCTGGTTAAAAAATGATGTAATTCCGTGGATAGGTAAGCGCGCGATTGATGAAATAAGCACGCCTGATATGCATGGCGTCATGAAGCGTATTGAGGAACGTGGCGTGATCAGTACCGCGCATTGTGTTTTAGCTTTATGTAATCGAATATTTAGATTTGCGGTTGTTACTGGCAAGATCGATCGCAACCCTTGTGTCGATTTGCAGGGTGCATTGAAGCCTGTTCAAGGCAAAAATTTTGCGCATATTACCGAACCTAAAGACATCGGAGAATTATTGCGACGCATTGACACCCATAGAGGTACGCACGTTGTAAGAAGTGCGCTCATATTATTGCCCCTGTTGTTTTCACGCCCAGGAGAGCTAAGGCAGATGGAATGGAGCGAACTAGATTTAGACGCGGCACGGTGGACAATTCCAAAAGAAAAAATGCGAAAAGGTAAGCGTGAACATGTGGTTTTATTGAGCACACAGGCGGTGGAAATCATCAAGGGTATGCAGCCGCTTACAGGCGAGTTGCGGTACGTCTTTTGTGGGGCGAATGATGAAACTAAGCCCATGTCCGACGGAGCAATCAATAACGCATTGCGTACGCTTGGTTACAACACGCAAGAAGAAATCACAGGGCACGGTTTTAGACACATGGCATCTACATTACTAAATGAGATGGGGTTTAAGGGTGATTTGGTAGAGGCTCAACTGTCACACAAGGACAAAGACAAAATTAGGGCAACATACAACCATGCTAAATATTTGTTAGAACGTAAGGTGATGATGCAGGTATGGAGTGATTATCTCTATGCTTTAAAGCAGGGCACGGATATATTAGAGTTTAAAAAGGTATCGTGATTTGTCTATGTCTGAATGGGGTGTATGTGATGTTAGGTTGAGTAAATCTAAAAAATAAAATCAATGATTTTAGAATAAATATTGGCTGTAAATTAGACTGTTTAAATACCTAATAACTCCCCTGAAGCTATGTAAATTAAAGTGATCAGATTCAATTTGGAGTGCAATTCAACTATAAGTAAGTGGTGCTGTAATTGTAATAAGTGGTCGATTTTAAATGGTGATGGGCGGCTGGTTTTGAGTTGGGGTTGGGGCGAGTGTAGGGCTTAATATACACATAGCATTTGCTTGTCGCATTGTTGTTTTTAGCCAGATACACTGCATTTCAATATACAAAAAAACAGGTAAAAAGACGCATTTACTTGATGTTTGTTCTCATTTAAATTTCCCTATCAATTGATTTGTAATGTTTTTTTAAGAAAGAAATAAAATCGCTTGCTAGATTTTTATGGGCAGATTACCCTGTTTTCACTTACTGAGTTTTGTAAGGGGGGTGTGTGTACCACCGCAAACTGTTGATGCAGCCAGCGGTGGATTTTTAGAGCAGATTTGGAACAGATGCAACAAAAAAACGTCGGCAGATATTTTCTTGTGGTTCGATCAGATAAAAGGTCGAACTGGTTTATTGTAACGTAAATGTGCGGTAAGTCAATTGCATTCGTTCCTCTTTACAATAAGGGGATGTAATTTGTATCAAACAGTAAAACCTCACGAAATCATGATACGGCTACCTGCTGTGCTGGAAATAACCGGCTTGGCGAAATCAACCCTGTATAAAAAAATGGCTGGCGGTCTGTTCCCACGATCAGTCAAGCTCGGACCTCGCGCTTGCGCTTGGATTGGGTCTGAAATTAATGGGTGGGTAGCGGATCAAATTGCGGCCAGTCGGTTGAATCAGCTCGAATCAGCGATCACACATGAAACTCGGTGCGATCCGCCATACGCATTGGGTTTAATCAAAAAGTAGGGATAGCTTCTCCCTAGCCTCCAGGCAATGCACTTCTTCTGGAAGTGAATTTGCCTGGGAAACCTTAGCGTGCCAAAAGCACCAACATCCAACTTCTAACCAGAGTTAAGCTATGTACAAAGATAATGACGCGTGGAAAAACCGCTCGCATAAATCAATCAAAAGCCGCGAGTTCACAGTCAGCTTGCCGCTGGCCTTAGCTGATCAACTTGTCGAAATGAGTGAATCGACAGGCATGTCCTATTCCGCCGTATTACGTCGCGCATTTGTTGATATGCCCATCCTGACGGAGCGTGCGGAAACGACTCTTGCACAAATGCGATCTGATTTATCCAGAGTCGGTGCCAATCTCAACCAGATTGCCAAAAGGCTAAATCAGTATGCGGATGTTACCCAATCCGAGATCGACGAAACACTATCAGAAGTTAAATTCGTGGTCACCAGTATCAACTTTCAGCTACGACCTTGATTGAGTATGTGTCATCACCGATAAAAGCACGGGGGAAAACATGGCGACTGGCATTATTTTTAAAGTGGCATTGCACAATGGCGCAGAAAACATAGGTCGCCACTTAGGTAAGACTGATGATAATGAAATAATAGAATCCGACGCTGATGCTCGCGATTTTGTACTCGCTTGCGAAGAAATGAAAGCGCAGTCCCTATCGGCGAGCAGTCGGGGAGATAAATGCAAACGTACTTTGCTGCATGTGTCGGTCAGCCCGGAGCGCGACTTAAGTCTAGTCGAATGGCAAACAATCTGGCATGAATATGAAACAGAATTCGGACTTGAAGGGCAGCCCTTCCTGGATGTAAAACATGTCAAAGCTCGGGTGGATGGCAGCAAAATCAAACATTGTCATCGCGTCTACGCTGCAGTTCATCTATTAACAGGCAGAGCGATCGACCAAAAGAATAATTTTGCACGACAAGAAAAACTGGCGCGTGTGCTTGAGTCAACATTCGGCATGATGCATATCAAAGGTCGGTTCAATTGTGCGGTAGAGGCGCAGCTGCGAGATGAAGGCAAGACGAGTGTCGCAGACTCAATGAGTCAAGCTGGACTGCTTGTAGGTAAGCGGCCTATTGCCGACATAAAATCTTGGGAAAATGAGTTGGCTAAGCGTACTGGTACAGACCTGAGTGAAACGCGAGACTTGATAGCCCTAGCCTTTTTATCCTCATCAAGTCAGTTGGAATTCATCGACAAACTAAATGTCCAGGGGCTGAATTTATTCAGAGGCTATAAAGTACCTATCGTTGTTGCTGCTGACGGCGGAGAATATCCACTGCTAAGGTCAATTACACGCTCCATATTAGTGATAGCGCAAAATCGCACCATCAAAAAATACGACATTGATAAAATTATTGATTTCGGCTCATTACCCCTGCTGGCCAGTAACCAACAAGATCGCGCTAAGCAGCTAGCTAAAATCAGTACAAAACTCACAGAAACGCCCCAGGGCGGATCAGAATACGCAAACTCGGTATCCGCGAGTGAACAAGTGCTTAATGATAATGACATGCGCATAAAATCGATTGCTGCAAGGTATGGTGACGATCTTGCAAAAATGCTTAAAAATGCAAATATCATAGAAACAGCGGGTGGCAATATAGCGATATACAGTTTTGGGGCAAGCGTGATAGACAAGGGGTCTGTCATAACAACAAGTCACAGACCGAACCAGAAAAGTATTGATTTGATCATGGATCTGGCAGCAAGCAAGGGCTGGCAAAAATTGCATTTATCTGGCACAGTCGAGTTTAAGAAAATGGCTGCAATAGAAGCACGTAAACGTGGATTTGATGTGCATGACAAAAAGTTGGCGGCCATGGCCGATGCTCGTATCGAAGAGGAATTGGAAATAGCCGGTCTTGGCAGAGCGATATTTGAGTCCGGTGCGGATGCATTGGATACCGTATCCATATCTCAGCTAAAGAAAATAGTAGATCAAAATATCAAGGATGGCGCCGCATCATACCAGTTGCTGAACGAGGAAATCACCGAGCTTGAAAGGGAAATTGCGGCTATGCCTGAAGCTACAAACGATATCTACTATATCGAAATGCCAGATTTGAAACGCGCATTTGAAGCCAGAGACTTCGCTTTTACACAGCTACAATCGGCAAAATCGCGTCTGGCAGAAGCGGGGCAGCACAGAATACTTGGCATGTTTAAACGCAAACATGAGAAACAGGCAGAGGCTAAATTAACTGAAGCGACTGAGCATTACGACATAAAATCAAATGAGATGTCAAAAATGGTCAAATCAATACCGCCTGATATTAAACAACGAGTCAGCGCTATCCTGGCGCGAAAGTCAGAAGCAAAGTCTGTTGTTGAAAAAATGAAGTTGACGCGAGCCTCGGGTATGCCGAATGACTGGGTCACTGTGCGGGATAACCTAAGGCAGTATGGGCCAACATTGACTCGCCAGCGCATTACCATCAAAGGTAAATCGGCAGTTCAAGTCAATGGGGATATTTTGAGAATGGCGACTACTGCACTTAAAGACAACAAGACTAAAGCAGTGCGGAGGATATCAGATATGAAGTCAGCTTTAGCGACAGTAGTAGGGCGGTCTGCAGTTGAGGCTGATACGTTTAAAGGCGCATTGGCACAACCGGTTAGTGGTTATATTGACGCTGCTGCACATAACATGCCTTACCCATCCTAGCGAGTCCGTCATTGAACGGATAGTTTTACTCTCAAAATATCAACTTTTTTCGAGAGCAAAGCAATTGCTTTGACGATAGAAATACTCTCAGAAAAACGATATAAAATGACAGTCGTTGTCCAATTGGGTGAACGCTGAAATGCGAGGTTCTAAGTGAGTATCTTGATTGTTACGACCACGAAATGTTTGGTTGGGCTTAATTTTTGCTGTGATCTATGATCCGCCTAGTTTGATTCTGCTTGTCAGTCAAGGTGTTGCTGCAACCTGTTTTCTATTGTTGTGTAAAAATCCAACTTTATTCCTGAATTAAAGCTTATGAACAAACAGCAGATTTATACCTTGGTCAGCGCGGTGATCCTTGCCTGCTCTGTGATTAGCAGTGGTTATTCAGCTGATATGGTTACCTCAATCAGTAAAATCAAACTGGGCGAACGCCTGTTTAACGACAAACACCTCAGCGCTGATGGCGCCACCAGTTGTGCTACCTGCCATATACCTGAGAAAGCCTTTGCTGACGGGCTCCGTGTCGCCAAAGGTATTAGCGGGCAACTGGGAACCCGTAATACCCCCACACTGTTAAACGTCAACCACGCCACCAGCCTGTTCTGGGACGGACGCCGCGCTACCCTCGAAGAGCAGGCTCAGGACCCATTTATCAACCCGCGTGAGCAGGGGCTTAAAGATCATGAAGCGATAGTCAAAGCAGTGCAGGCAGATACTGGCTACCAAAGCGCATTCAAGCAAGTATTTGGTGCATCTTCTTCCGTTATCACTTTGGCACACATCACCCAGGCCCTAGCCGCGTTTGAGCGCAGTCTGATAGCCGTCGATGCCCCCTATGATGACTACGTACGCACTCATGATACGCATGTGATCTCTGAATCCGCGCGCCGTGGAATGGAACTCTTTCAGGGCAGGGCGCGTTGTGTCAGTTGCCACTTGATGGAAGCGCCCGTTGCCACCTTTACCGACAACCAATTTCACAGCCTGGGCATAGGCTACCGCAAGATCGAACCCCGGCTGGCCGAGATCACCACCCACCTGGCCAATAATCGCAGCCAGCCACTGGATCATCAAATCATCTCCGACGCAGAAATCTCCGAGCTAGGACGCTTTGCTGTTACCCTCAACCCACGAGACATCGCCAAATTCCGTACCCCCAGCCTGCGCAACGTAGCGCTCACTGCACCGTACATGCACGACGGCAGTATTGCCACGCTGGAAGAAGCTGTTGACATCGAAGTCTATTATCGAGGTATAGAACTTAATCGCCCCCTCATTCTCACCCCCCAGGAACGCACCGACCTGGTAACGTTCTTGCAAGCACTCACCAGCCCGTATGTGCTTAAAAAACAAGCGCCCTGATACGCGTGTCAGATAATTCAGGCATCCCCTGTGCGGTAATAAATTCTTAATATTTACACGACATATTCTGTTTGACGTGTAGTCTTTTGTCCTGCAAAATGGCAAAAAATTGGCTCTGCTCAAGAAGCGGGTCATCACACGAAATAAAAGCGTCGACACTCACACGACATAAAGCGCTGAACAGGGAGAGGGTTGTGATAAATATTGCTAGCCGCATCATGCGCGGTCTCGTTGCACTTGTGCCGCTGGTATTGATCATTGGTGTCATGTTTACGCAGGGTATGGACAATGCCTGTGCAAGAGGAAGTGGGGGAGGCACTAATCAGCCGCCTACCGTATCCATAGCAAGCCCGCTTAATAACAGCAGTTATGCCGCACCCGCCACAATTAACCTCACTGCCAACGCCGCAGATAGCGACGGCACCATTGCCAGTGTTGCCTACTACAATGGCAGAACCCTGATCGCAACAGGTGCGACCACCGCGCCTTATGCAGCGACTTGGAGCAATGTCGCAGTGGGTACTTACAGTATCACCGCCAAAGCCACCGATAACGCAGGTGCTACCACTACTTCAACCGCCATTACTGTCACTGTAGTGGCCAATACCCCTCCAACCGTATCTATTACCAGCCCGACCAATAACGCTACTTATATTGCGCCCGCCAGTGTTAGCCTCACGGCTAATGCGGCCGACAGTGATGGTACTACTATTGCCAAGGTCGAATATTACAATGGAACAACACTGATAGGCACCGCCACCACAGCACCTTACGCAGCCACCTGGAATAACGTTGCAGTCGGCACTTATAGCATTACCGCTAAAGCCACCGACAACCTTGGTGCCACAACAACCTCAACAATCACCAACATCACCGTCAACGCCAATCAGGCGCCCACAGTCTCTATCACTGCCCCCGTCACCAACAGCGTGGTGAACGCCCCTGCGACAGTCAACCTCACTGCCAGTGCGGCAGATAGCGACGGCACCGTCGCCAAGGTTGAATATTATAATGGCACCACATTGATAGGGACTGCCACCGCGACCCCTTATGCCGCTGTCTGGAGTAATGCGCCAGCGGGCACATACACCCTGACTGCCAAAGCCACCGACAACCTCGGTGCTGTTACCACCTCAGCCCCTGTTACCCTGATCGTCAACGCCTTACCTACCGTTACCCTGACTTCACCAGCCAACAATGCCAGCTATATTGCCCCCGCTAGCGTCAATCTCACGGCTACTGCTACTGACAGCGACGGCAGCATAGCCAAAGTCGATTACTACAACGGCGCTACATTGATTGGCACCGCCACCACAGCACCTTACTCTGCCACTTGGAGTAACGTTGCAGTAGGTAGTTACAGCCTTACCGCCAAAGCCACCGACAACCGCGGCGGCGTCACTACCAGCGCGGCGATACTGATTACCGTTAAAGCCAATCAGGCGCCTACTGTGGCTATCGTCACCCCGGCCAATAACAGCACCTACACCCCGCCAGCCAGCATCAGCCTCACCGCCAATGCCGCTGACAGCGATGGCTCAGTCGTCAAGGTTGACTACTATAACGGCGCAACATTAATCGGCACCGCTACCACATCGCCTTATACAGCAACCTGGAACAATGTCGCCTCAGGTACTTATACCCTGACCGCCAAAGCCACCGACAACCTCGGCGCTGTCACCACCTCTGCTGCCATCAGTATCACTGTCAACAACCCACCCGCAGTCAGCCTCACGGCGCCAAGCAACGGTGCAATCTACACCGCACCTGCCAATTTCACCTTGAGTGCTACTGCGACGGACAGCGACGGCACGATACAGAAAGTGGATTTCTACCAGAACGGCACCTTGTTGGGATCGATAGGTGTATCCCCATACACCTATAGTCTTAGCAGCCTGCCTGCAGGTAGCTATAACTTCACCGCCAAAGCCACCGACAACAAAGGCGCAGTGACCACCTCAGCAACTGTCAGTGTCACCGTCAATGCCTCCACCAGCATGGTTGCGCCTATTAACTACGTTTATGATGAAGTGGGTAAGCTGACAGGTATGTATGACGCCATTGGTAACTCAGCCAGCTACACCTATGATGCAGTGGGCAACATCCTCGCCGTCAGCCGCAAGAGCGCAGGTGCGGTCACCATACTGGAGTTCACTCCAGACAGCGGCCTGGTAGGTGACACCGTTACTATTACTGGTACAGGCTTTAGCACCACAGCCAGTCAGAACACCGTTAAATTCAACGGCACCCAGGCGACAGTCACCAGCGCTACAGCCAGCACACTGGTTGTTACCGTACCGACAGGGGCAACCAGTGGCACTATCAGTGTCAGCAATTCTGCAGGGTCAGCAACCAGTAGCAGCAACTTCATTGTGAGTATAGCGGGTAGTTCTACCAGTGCCCCTACTATCAGCAGCTTTACCCCGACCATAGCTAATGCTGGGGCGACCCTAGCAATTACAGGGGCTGGCTTCCAGACTAATCTCGTCAATGACAAAGTTTCCATTAACGGTTTGGCAGTCAAAATCACAGCAGCTACCGCCACCACGCTGAATACAGTGATACCGACGGGTGTCGGTTCCGGCAAAATCAAGGTAACGACACCTTACGGTAGTGCGACGAGTGCGGCCAGCATCATCATCCCGCCATCTACCATATTGAGCACAGACGTTATCGCCAACGCCCAGCTTACCGTGGATGGCGCGGCACAATCGTTGGCAATCACCACAGCAAATAAGGTCGGTGTGGCATTGTTTGACGGCACTCAAAATGATTACCTCACCATAGATGTATCCAACTTTGTGGTGAGCCCAACTGGCGGTTCAGTCGCCTATGAAGTGTATAAGCCCGATAACAGCCTGTTAGCATCTGGCACCATCACCGCCACCGCCACTTCGATTCACCTGCCGCTGCTGCCTAGAACAGGAACCTATGCGGTTTATTTCAAACCAGGAACATCTACCGTAACGCTGTCTGTTGCAGTGTCGCATGACAAGGTTATGGTGACAGATGGGGTTGCAGTAGCTGGAAGCATAAATCAGACTGGTGGAACAGCGCGATTGTTTTTTAACGCCACAGCGGGACAGAACCTGGGTCTGGGTATTACGGGGTTAACCTTAAGCCCGACGACTTCGACGTATGCGGCTGTCAATGTATATAACTCAGTGGG